>QMRD01000017.1 GCA_003649225.1 Thermoprotei archaeon
CCTCAGTCCTAGCCCAAGTCCTGAACCTGTCGGTAAGATTTGGATTAGTAAAGTTGTAGAACACTATCTTATAGTCCTCAAATCTAGCATAGCACATCCAATATTTACCGCTGTAATTCCACCTGAACGGCGGGAAATACCATATCCTCCTAACGTATGGCAATCCCCTCAATCCCAATACGTAGTGTATCTCCACCTTCTCCATCTCCTCATTCAGCATAACTGCTGGATATTTGTAGTAGCTGAAGTGCTTTGTTGTTCCGTTCCTGTAGGTTACGGTGTACCATCCGAGCCACCAGCTGTGCGTCTCGTTGAGGTAGATGCTCCAATTCCCGTACAGCAATCCGCCTGAAGCCGTAGCGGGAAGCTCAATAGTACTGTTATCGAGGTAGCAGAATGGTGCGTGGTTGGAGGTTATCAGTATTTTACTGCCTACAGGCTCCCTAGTGTATTGGAGTTCTACCGTAGCGTTCTCGTAGCTTAGCTTCAATGTTAATGTCGTGTTTTTTATCTCCTCTCCGTTTACTACGTATTTTAATGGTTTTATTATCGTATCGTTCTCTAGGTATCTTATTCCTGAGAGCTTTAGTGTTATCTTCTCCCTGTATCTTATCGTATAGGGTGTGTCTATCCTTGATCCGTTAAGCAGCACTACGCCGTCGGACGTTATGTTCACGTAGAAGTACACTCGCTTAAAATATGCTATGACTGTAGTATTTCCTCTTAACGTGAGGTTAAGCGGGTTACTTAACACCTTAGTGTTGTTTACAAGCCAATAACTGAATATATAATCGCTGTCTGGTGTAGCCACGATGATAACGTTAACGTTAGTGAAATTAAATACGTAGTAGCCGCATGGATTAACGCTACCACCATGTAAGGCGGTAACATTCAAAGCAACAACAATCCTCTCCACCCCACCGCCACTGCTACCACTCCACAGCATATACGCTAGAACAACTGCTACAGCTAACGCAACAGCTACTACTGCAACCTTCCACCTCATATCAATAACACCCAATATAATAATTATACAGTATTTAATATACCTTGTTGATTACTATTTTTGTTTTATACAATATTAACTAAATTCTTAGTTTACTATTAAATGTTCTGAGGAAAAATATGTATGATTGTTATTTTGATATATCTAATTCTGATAAAACGATTAGTATGATAGTTTTTAATCTTCTGCTTCTTTCCTCCACAATTTTATCAGACTTTCTTAGCACCTCTAATATTTTCTCCTTTTCCTTTGTTAGATTTTTCTCCGTTATCATCCTATCTTTTAGAGCTAATTTCATCAGAGATATTATTATACTAAAACCCTATATATAACTATCTTCATTAAGCTAAAATTTTTGTAATAAAACTATAGACCATATAATTTTTTAATTGCATTCACCACAAGCCTACCCTTATCAGTTAAAATAAACACCCTAACTTTCCTATATTTCTTCTCCAGAATAAGCCCCCTCTCCTTTAAATCCTCCAGATACTTCTGAGCATACCAGTAGTTACTCTTTATACTTTTCTGAATTTCCGTAAAACTCATTATTCTGTGACGCTCTAGTATTAGCAGTATGTATCTCTCTTTATTAGGAAGCTCATCAATAATGCTCATCTTTACAAATATACAATATGGATTTAATAAGCTTTTATATTTATTAGAAAGAAAAAGAAAATTATTATCTAAGTTAAACTGCGTAAAACAACTTATATTCCTCTATTTGTGAATATTATATGGGATGTAATATGAGCACAGGGGTTGAAAGCAGAGTTAAACTTGAAGAGTTAAAAGTAAGTAAGTATAATGTTAGAGGAGAAATACTGGAGCCGTTTAAAGATGCTAGGGTAATTGCATTAGCAAACGATATCATTAAAAGGGGTCTTATTAATAAGCTAATTGTAATTAAGGAAAATGAACACTATGGTATAGTATGTGGAAAACTTAGATACTATGCTTTACTTTATATACGTACTAATCATACAAAAAAGTTCTATGAGCTTTTTCCAGGAGGGCTAATTCCAGTGGAAATAAGAAAGCTAAAACCTAAGGAGGCCGTACTTTTAAGTTTAGCTGAGAACGTATATACTAATAGTCTGTCGAACGAGGAATTAGCCTCAGCGATCATAAGGCTAAAAACGGAATACAACCTAACGGATGAGGATATATCTAAATCAACGGGATTAGAACTAGATAGAATTAAACTTTTATCCTACATAAAAAGCATTAGAGATTCACTTAATGCAATATTAGTGGGACCTGGCAGACCAACGCTTACAGAAAGAGAAAAAAGCATAGGCACTCTATCACTAGTTATCGTGAAAAAGATAGCAGACCTATTGAAAGAGAAAGGCATTATTAGCGAGGATGAAGTAGATGCATTTGTACTAGACACCGCAGAAAAAGTAATAGGTCTTCCTTCACGACAATTAAGGCTTATGTATCATAAAATACAAAAAGAGCCGAAAAAATATAAGCAGATAATACAAAGTTTTACAAGTAAAAAATTAAAGGCATTAAATATAGCTATAGACGAGAAACTAGTAGAAAAAATAAAAAAGCAGGCCAGGAAACAGGGAAAACTAATTGATGAAGTTGTAGAAGAACTAATAAAAAAAGCATTTAGTACATCATAGAATGTACATTTGTACATCAAATAAGTACAACCTAAGTTTGAAATAACTGTTAGATACGTGCTATGACTATCGTTCCATTAGGTAGAATATTATATTTTATTATATTGAATTTTGGCTGGCTGAGGGTTTCTGTTTTTATTGTTAATGTGTTGTTGAATCTGCTTATTTTCTTAATTATGCATGGTTTTTGTTTGTATGCGTATAGCTGGTGTATTGCTGATATCGTTATTCTATTGTTTATGTAGGTTGATAGTATTACCGCTACTGCGACTATAAACACTATTACTGCAACTATAGCGTCCACTCTCATAGGGTAACACCTAAAATTGAGGGTGCAAGCAGATTTGTTACGTGGTAAGTTACTAGGGTTGTTAGTGATATTGGGAATAGATATAGGCTAAAATACGCTGGGTTTCCTTCTCTAATTGTTGCTGTTAGTACTGATAATGCTGTTGCATTTAACGTTATTATTAGATCTATGTTGGCGTAGAAGTAGTCTATTTCCTGTGTTGAGGGTATGTATAGGCCTATTCCGGAGGGCATTACCTGTGTTTGGGATGATAGATATGCTAGGGTTACTATTAGGAAAACGTATATTCCTGTGCTCATAGCTGATTCAAGTATTGAGTAAAATAGCATTATCCTCGTTTTACGCCTTAGATTCATAATGAACTTGTAGTACCTTAAGAAGTACGTATTTAATAGACTGTAGCTCTGCTTATCCTCACTATGTAGAGCTATCAGGTAGAATCCGGTATTCACTGCTTTAACAATTGGGAGACAGCCCTTTTTCAATAGGTTGCTTGGCTTAATTTTCATGCTGCTGAACGGGTTAAGCGGTGATGAAATAAAAGTCCTAACTATCCTCAGCTCATCTTTAAGCTCATTTATTTGGTGTTTAAGATGCATAAACGTTAGTATACATGATGGAATTGATGCAATACTTACTGATGCTAATAGCCTAGTTTCAGTAGGCATAATGAAGTATAGTAGTGGGGTTAAGAGGAAGAACAAGTATATACGTATAGGTGGGGGGCTGAAGCTAACTTCTGATGGGTAAACCGTTAGCCCTATAAAAGATACAATTACGGCTATGAACGAGAGCATTAAGGCAGAGTTAACGGCGCTCGATGCATCGATAAATACTAAAGTTGATACGATTAGAGTAGGTAAAAGTGTTGTGAATAGAGAGACCATACTGTATACGTTTGAAAGATTGTAGTCCGCTACGTCAAGCTCACCCTCAAGCTCCCCAAGAACCCTATCGACGTACTGTTCCATAGGCTTACGGCTACCATAGATGTGAGTATGCTTTATAACCTCAAATAGCTCCCTAAACCTACCGCTAAAATTAGCTTTATCATCTAGAAAACTAAGCCTTAGCCTCTCACGGACAAAATTTACAGTACTTAGAGGGGGAAGAGGGGACACATATACGAGTAGTGCAAGAGGTATAGCGTACATCTCACATTTAAGCCAGGTAGAAAATTTGGACTTAAAAAAACTTAAGAAATTAGGAAGCTTCATAGCTATCCCTTTATTACATCAACGCTGATTTTGAGAGTTGCATCACCGTACTGTAACACACCGCTTAAAGTGTCAGCGACGGGAGAACCTGAGAGAGTTATTTGTAATGCTACTGAGTGCCCGGGGTCGATACTTACTGTAGTACTGCCATTATACTTATTACTTCCATCTGTTAGGACTACTGAGATAGTACCGCTATATGCAATGCTCCCGATGTTCTTAACAGTAATGTATAGAGTATTATCGATCACATAACAGCCACCCGAAACCTCTAAGACAGCCTTTTTAGTCGCTAGCGACGTCGTATAGATAAAGTACCAAACCACCAACCCCGCACTTATAATACTGCCGATAAGTATTAGCGCTGTAACGACCGGATGCACACCTCCCCTTCTATTCATATTTTTTCACCTCGTAATAATTATTATAATTGTTAATGATATATATTTCGCTACAGAAAATTTACTTGATTATGATTGGCTCGTAGAATTGATATTTGTCTAAGTTTACAGAATAATGGGATTTTAGTTTCTCGTATTCTGTATTGAAGTCTCCTACTATTAGTTTTCTTTCAAACATTTTCTTGAATATATCCTCGGATACGTGTCTCCCCTCCCTGTATATGTCTACTAGCCTTCCATCATAAGCAACATATACGCTATCAACAACCCTAGAAACTCCCTCCGCAGTCTCAATCTTCCTCATAAGGATGAAACAATTTACTATGCTAAGTAAGTCTTCTATGCTCGAAGTATTCAGTTTAAATGCCATAAATGAGATGGCATCCTCTAAACTGTTTGCGTGCATAGTCGTTACACTCGCTAACCCCTTGCTTATCTCAAACCACGTCTCTATGTTTTCGCTACGCAACTCGCCGAGCACGATTACAGAGGGTCTCTCGTATCTGAAGGCCTGCCTAAGCAGGAATGTTACATCGTAGTCCCCATAGGCCACAGCCCTAGATATTAAGGCGGATGGAGGCAAAATCAGTTCTCTCACCTGTTCTATGACGCTTATCTTGAGGTGCGGGTAGAGATAGTGGATTCCTAGGATGATTGAGTTCAATAGAGTGGTTTTACCGCTACCTGTGGGACCGCAAATACACAGCACGCTGGGTCTAAGTAGGAGCGTTATAATCCTAGCCGCTAAAAGGGGATCGTAGTCCATTAATGAGGGGATACGTGTAATTTTAGCGCAGTGAATCTCCCTCTCCCTTAACTTCAGATATATACGCCATTTGCTGTTGCCTACATCAACATAGGTTTCACCGTAAGGTCTCGACAGGTTTAGTGTTGTTCCTGTGCTTATGGCAATGTTTTCAATTAGCTCTTGAACATTAACATTAGCCTTAACCTTAAATCTCCTACCCCCCATAGTTGCTACAATATCTTTCTCATTGATGAAAATCTCTTGACAATCTTCATATTCGAAAAGCGGGGTTAACGGATACAGTATGCTATTTTCACTTCTATCGAAAGGCGTAACCATATTAGAGCCGATGGCTATTTTGCCACTTTTAGTCTCGATGACATGATACTCTTCTTTAGGTATCTCTACTACCTCGATGACTCTAGGCTTATTCTCTATCTCTCTCGCTCTACCTAGGGAAGCTTTTTGTTTAGGCTTAAGTTTTTTCTGAATTTCCCTGAATGCGTACATCCCTAGATCCCTAGTAACCGTTTCCTAAGTTCTATGAGTTCATTTCTTTGAATACGTAGCTGGCTTATACGTGTCTCAAGTTCACTTATCTCCATATCTATTTGTTTTATACGCTCCTCAAGTTTATCGATAAAGCTGGGATCCCCGCCTAGACCCCTTATAAGCTCTTTAATTCTATCAACTGAAAGGTTTTCTATAGCTGGTCTTTCGAGCTCTTTCCTCTCCATAGCCAGCATAACTCCTTTTTCTCTAGCTGGAGGCTTAAATGTACCTATTTTCTTAAGTTGAGTCATTCCTCACCACCCACCTTGAGTGCCAGCTTAAGTAGGCTTTCCTGAAATGGTTTTGATAGGGATTCTATAGCCTTTATGAAGTTTCTTGATGCTAGGGAAGCTGCTGCATCGAAGGGGAAGAAGAATGGATCTATGCCCCTGCTTCTGAATACATCAATAGCCTGTTTTATGGAGTTTCGACTGAATGGTCTAGGCGTGTTTAGAACAAAAATCTTATCGGCCTCTACGCTATCCTGAAATAGGCTATTTACTGAACTCAAAGTTGGTTCGGCAACCATTAACACTGTATTCGAGTTTGTGATGTACTCCATGAATTTCTCATCTCCAGGCTGGAAGGTTGGTAGGTCAATCAGTATTAAATCGAAGAAGCTTAGGTCGTCATAGTATTTACTTAATGTAGGAATAAGTGAACCATCAATTCTCCCCCTGTTCGGAACCATCCAAAATCTTATCTCGTAATCGCTAACTTTAACCATATACTCTCCTATCGCAGAAAATAAGTCTCCGCTTTCAACTACATCACGCGTGTATGGTGGCTCCGGATTACCTAAAACTATGCTGCTTATACCTCCTTCACTGCTTAAATCTATTAACAATACATTCCGAACTCTAGATAATAAGATACCCAAGAATGAGAGAATAGTACTCTTACCCACTCCACCCTTGCCTCCTGAATACGGCACAACTATTTTCATTTAAACACCATAATAATTATTAATAATTATGTTAATATATATTGCGATGAAGGCGTTTTTCGTTAAACGTGGTATTTATCCTAAGTTTAAACATGATTATGTGGTTGAGTTTGGCAGTCCTTTGCCGTCTGGTTTTCCTCGTAGCTATTTGCCTGATGTATTGTTTTCGCTGATATTGGATGGACTTATTACTGTAAATGAATTTAATAGGTTAGCTGGGATTATCGGGGACGATGGGGATGGTAGGCTGTTTCTTAGAGATCTTATTCTATATAGCGATGTTTTCCTCGAGTTATCGAAATACTGTTATCAGGAAAAAGAGCTTGAACAAAACGTTTTCTGGATTATACCGTATGCTCCGACGTTTAGTATAATGCTTGCATTAGCTAATAGGCGGAGGAACTTTGTTATTGACATAAGTTTCCTGAATACTGTTCAGCTTCAGTATGTATTAAGGTACTGTAGCCTTTATGACGTATTGGTGTGCAGCTACTTTAGATGGGATATACTGCCCTATGTATCGAAGATTATATTGGATACTAGGCTTAACTTATCGCAGCTACTTCCTAAGCTACCTGTATCTATACGTAATTTCGCTAAGAACGACTTTATTACACTTGAAATAAAGAATGGAGACTTCTCAATATGCAATGATACATACGAGTTCATAGAATTTAAAGGAAAACGTGTACCTAAAGAGCCTGAGCCTACTTTAAGCGGAAAAGAGTATGATATTCTTGATGAGGTATTGAATAGTGGTGGAATTGTTACCTTTAAAATGCTTTATGAAGTTCTAAAGGATATTAAGCCTATAGTTAAACTGGTAAATGCCAGCCTACTTGAGCTTAGACAGGGTCAGGTTTCTATAACTGGTAGGGGTTTACGCTTCTATGAGGCGGGACGTAAGAAGTCTGATTAGGATTGCATCTTATATTGTTAGGAACTATTTTAGGTATGCTGTTAACGATGATTTAGCGCAGGATGTTGCAGATAGATTTTCAATTAATCCTTCCTTTGCTTTAGTTCTTATTGAAGCATTTAGCGAATTGCGGGATAGTTTCAGCGGTAAGAGTGGAAGCTGGTATATTAGGGCTATAGTTAGGATGTTCTTCGTTAAAAAGGTAGGCAGGTATGCATGGGTTGTGGAGGGAATAAGGGAGTTTGGAGACTACTATCCAGCATACCAAGTATGGCTTGTAAACAATCGATACCACTGCTCATGCCATACAACAAAGTTCGGGTACAGGCGTAGGAAAAGCATATGCACACATGTAGCGGCAGTAATACTCTCACGAAAGGTAAGCCGTAAAATAGGTGAATACTTTTGAATAGCTGCTATGAAAGGATTAAGCGTGCACTAGGATTATTTGAGGAAGCTAAGAATAGTAGGAGTAAAGTGTATGTAACTGAGCTGACCAGAAGGATAGCTAGCCCGAAATCGCATAAGATGAAAGAATTTAGACACCAGCATTACCTCTGGGGGGATGTGTGGCATATACTTCAGTATGATGAGTATTTTACGCCTTTTCCATTGGCCGCTAAAATATTAGGTGTATGGGTTTACGGCTATGCTGACCTCGTATATTTTAAAAACTGTACTCCTATAGCCGTCTACGAGGTTAAGCAATACGGTAAATTCAGTAAATATGATAAAGTTCAGGTTAAGATTTATGCATACTTGACATATATAGTTTTTAATGTGAAGCCTAAAGCGTATCTTATTCAACAGCGTAACAATCGATTTATATTGAACAATATGGTTGAGGTTAAATGGAATACGGAGGAAGTCGAGGATATTATTCATGAGGGTTTACGTAGGATTTTTGGGTTTATGTAAAATTTAGGGTTTTTCGTGAACTTATAACTGGTTATGTGTACTAATAACTGGTTATGCGTTTGCATAATTTGTTATGTGTTCTCATAACTGGTTATTAATAATCCGTTATGTGTATGCATAACTGGTTATGTGAACTCATAATAAATTATGTGATCTTATAACTGGTTATTAATAACTGGTTATTTGTACTCATAATATATTATTGATTTATAGAAATACAGAGCGTCTACGCTCATTTTCTGGGTAAATTATTTATATTGAATGTTATAATTATTAATCAATGGATTACGTTATGATAATTAAGTATTTAATCCGTATAGGTGATGGATGCGTGTTAAGTAGTATTTCATCTAACAATCACTACGCTTGGCATATAGTTAATACTCTCTCGAATCTAGGGCTGGTTACTGTAAGGCGTGTATCCGGCAGGATACTTATCCTACCTACCACTAAAGCTAGGAAGGTTCTTGAGCTATACGACAACATAGTTAGTGTAATTGAGGGGGAAATAGGAGCTTTACATCCTAACCATACCCACCCTGAATTGAAAGCTGAAGATACTATTGAAAGTAGTATACCAGCTGAAATGCCTAGTTTCATTAAAGGTAACCCGTGGGTAACCGTATTAAAGTCTAGGAGGAGGTGAACATGCAGAGGTATATTCTGGTTAAAGAGAAACTTTCGATGCGTCACTTAGCTATGCTGTATAAGGAGGAAGTTGGTGAGGAGCTTTTAGAGGAGTGGATGAGGGCTAGGGAGGCGGTTAGGTATAGTTTTCTTAGTCCGGTTGTTGGCGAGGTTGTGGTAAACGATTTAAGGCTTAGCTTACCTTATGGTCTTTCATGTATTGTGGATTCTTATGGCTATATTAGTGTTCTACCTGAGCCGATCATGGTTAAGGATTGTATTGACCACGATTTTATAAGATACCTCCTCTACGACCTACCGAAGATGCTTGATGAGGATAGAAGGCCTGTTCTCGTCGAAGGATTCGATGAGCGTTTTACAAAGAATGCTGTTCAGGGGCTTATATACGCTGGAGACATACTCAAACGCGTAGGGATAATGTATCGTGTACCCGTAGCAGTTAAATACTGCATTAATACTTTAGGCTATCTAAAGTGGGTAAACACATACATAATAGTTAAACGGGAAGGTAGAACATACCTACAACAACTACCCGAAAACATCTATTTCGAGGTAAGAGATTATGAGTGAGCTTATTCCCTTGGATGAGTTAGCTAAGCCGAAGGGTATTGGTAGGATAACTTTGAAGAAGATTGAGGATAGGCTTGGTTTGTAGTATGTTAATGAATTGGTTTTGTTTAATCCTGAGGAGTTGTCTGAGAGGGCGGGTATTGATATTGAGAGGGCTGAGAGGATATTGAGGATTGCTCGTAGGCTTGTTAGGCCAGTTAAAGCTTTGCAGGCTTCCCATATTACTGAGTATGGGAAGGAGGTATTAACTACCGGAGTTAAGGGTATTGATGAGCTTCTCGGAGGAGGTCTTAGAACATCCGAGCTCTACGAATTTGCGGGTGAATTTGGTAGTGGTAAAACGCAGCTGTGTCATCAGCTCGCTGTTACAGTTCAGCTTCCGGTGAATCGAGGCGGTCTAGGAGGTAGTGCGGTATATATTGATACTGAGGGTACGTTTAGCTCTGAGAGGATAGTTCATATTGCTGAGAGATTTAGCGTAAAAGAGCCTCTAGAGAGCATACTTTACTTCAGACCCATTAATGTTGTTGAGCTTGAGGATTTTGTTGTTGAGGAATTGAATGCCTTGATAAGGGATAAAGGCGTCAGACTAATAGTTATAGACAGCATCATAGCGTTGTATCGTAGTCAGTTTAAAGGAATTGAGTGGCTAGCTAGGAGACAGCAACGTATCAACTATGTTTTAGATTGGCTTAAGAGGCTTTCTACGCTGTATGATATTGTTGTGGTCTACACTAACCAAGTGCTGACACAGCCTGTTCCCTTTGGAGTTGCAATTAAAATACCTGCAGGGGGAAATATTTTAGCCCATGCAGCAACTCATAGGTTCTTCCTGAGGAAAACACGAGGCCATATCATAATGGAAGTATTAGATTCACCTAGACTTCCATACAAAGCTACCGCACTTTTCGTAATAAAAAACGACGGTCTTCATGACTATGAGGGCTAGTTTATATAGTTTAGAATATAGAGACCGAATTATGGAGTGCTTGAGCAGCATTCTTACTGGTTTTAGAAGTAACTATGCAAGTGTTAAGTTAAGGAGGATAATGCGTATGACTAATATTCCTCCACATTACATACTTCCCATACTACATGATATTATCGCAGTTGTTGATAAGAACGGCAGAACATGGGTTAAAATCGATATAAAAGGGAAGAATAGCAGATTTAATACACACGGTAAAAATGTCAGGATATTCTTTAGACAGAGCAATATATATTAATAATTATAGATATTATAATTACGATGAACCCCTCAACTAGAGCCACAGTCAGTTGAGGGGGGAGGGGGACGCGGGGCTACCGCTAACCCAATGCTGGGCGTCGTGTTGTAGCAGTAGTTAGTGTTACAGTGCTCGGTCGTCTCTCCCCTCC
>QMRD01000018.1 GCA_003649225.1 Thermoprotei archaeon
GAAGTTTGCTGTTACTAATAATCCGATAGACTTAACGGGGTCGGCTACGACGGATATGTACATTAAAGCTATTGAAGCTGTCTTAAAAGACCCTCTTGTGGATAGCGTAATAGTACTAGCCTTACACCATGTTCCAGGTATACAATATCTAAAATCCTTCGTCCATGAGATAGCTGACGTTGTAAGGAAAGTCAATAAGGATAAAAAGCCCGTGGTAGTGGCGGATATAGGTAGTTCCGAAGGTGCCAGATACATAAGGGAGGAGTTTGATAAAAACTATATCCCATCATACTCTTCTCCTGAGGATGCTGCGGTCGCTATAGCGGCTCTAACGAGGTATGGCAAGTATTTAGCCAAGAAAGGAGTTTTCGAAAAACACTTATCAGAATGGAAACCCATTTACTAGATAGACATGTATATTCAAAGAATTGAATATATATTCGGCATAGAAAAGGAAGTTTTTTATATAATAATTTTCGAGCTTACAGTTCTTTTCCTCATGATATTATGGATAAAGACGCGAAGCCTAAGATTAAAGAGAAAAGTTATGAAGTTAATTCAGGAGGCTGAGGTACTTAAAATTCGGCGAAGACCTATGTCTTATGGGGATAGATTCATCCTATCCTTCTCTTCATCTAGTATAGCTATTATGTACGGGGTGGCGATGATCATCTCTGTGGTGTCGATTTTCATAACAATTATGGCCTTTCAACCATACGATCCCATATTGCTGGGGTTCAGTTTTTTAATGTATTCGGTAGGTATAATAATAATGTTTCTTTCATGGAGAAAATCTAAGTACTATATAAACCGCGAAATAGAGCGACTTGAAAGAGATATTAGAAGATATAAGGCTGATTATAAAAGATAGATATTTTAATCTATTTCCTACTAACTAGATTAGCCCTAAACAACGGGGACACATCGATAAACCAGGACTTTTAGATTAGGGATTAAAATGAACATTAACTTATGTCTACGTGAAAAACGTAGACCATACCTATATTTCTTAGCTATATCGCTTCTTGCGGGCTTTATAATTCTACTATATACTTCCTATACTATTAAGCCGAAAGACACGTACTTCTATATCGGCTGCAAAGTCTATTACGACAATTACTTAAGTGTATATGACACTGCTTCTCCCAAGCGTATCGAATCTAATCACTTTATAATTGAATACTATACTGAGGGTAGAAGTGCTTGTTCCGACGACTATGCGGAGAAAGTTCTTCGATATTTCGAAATAGCGTGGCACAAGTACTTTATAGACTACGGATTCAACTTACCGGAATCACGTGAAGGCGACAAGATACTAATTAAAGTAGAGAAAATGTATCCAAGCTATGGAGCTACTCATGTTACAACCGATGGAAGCGGAAAATGGTATGTAAACTACATAGCAATCGATAATAGTTTAAACGATGAAAAAATTATGGAAACCGCAGCTCATGAGTTATTTCACTGTATTCAAGCAGCGTATGATAGCTATGAAGGAGACACCGAAAATTACTGGATCATAGAGGGAATGGCCGTAGGAGCGGAGGACGCCATATTTCCTGACAATAACCTCTACATAAGATACATAAATCGTTGGATGAATACTCCCGATAAATCATTAGTAACTAGGTCGTATGATGCGGCTATCCTTTGGAGATACTTTTGGGAATTTCATGGTGTTGAAAAAATAAAAACTATTCTTAAAATGCTTTCTATAGAGGATGGAATAAACGCTTTAATTAAGGCCTTTGGAGGCTACGAGAAATTTAGAAGTGTATACGCAGAGTTTATAAAAACTACATACTTCAAAGATGTATATAGCGACGGTAAGCTTTTCGCGAAACCATATATAAGTAAAACCATAGATCTTTCGCTCACGGATAATGCTAACATTTCTGACTTAGTCAAATATTATGGAATTGATTACTATAGAATTCTACTTAACAATAATAGTGTATACATATGCTTTAATGGCTCATCTTCGTCTGACTTTCTACTAGTTCTTTTATATCCTGTTAATAAACATATAGTAATAGAGCTAAAAAATTATTCTTTCGGGACATATTTGTTTAAAAACCCTGGGAATATTTCAGAAATAGCGTTGGCAGTAACTAGAACCAGCGAAGATGGAAGTGGGTACTACGAGCTAAGTATTACGACCCTGGAGAGGGTCTATCGTATAAAGATGATACCTGAGCTTAAAAAAATCGTGGCGAATCCCGGGGATAAAATTACTATAGATCTGATACTCGTTAACGACGGAGAAGTGGCTCAAGAGTTTTCATTGAATTTCTCATCGAAACTATGTGATATAAAGCTAATAAATAATAATGGTCAATTAATAGGATCCGACGAAAGTATTATTCTAAATCCAGGAGAGAGTAAATCCTTGAAGATACAGATTTTCACACCTACAACTCCCGGTATTCGGGAGACTATAGGGATAGATGCTTATAGCAAAGGTTTTCTTGTAGGGTCTACGGAAATAGCTATAGTAACTACGGGGCTAAAGGTGAGGGCGTATCCTCATCCTGGATTGGCCTCAATTATGAATGTCACACATGTTTATGTGCAGTTATTATATTATCATAATCATACACCAATAGCTCATGGTATGGTAATAGAGGAAATAACAGGTCTCATAGCTTATACCAATGAAAGTGGATGGGCTATTTTTAATCTAACAGAGAATAAGGTCGGTAAAGTAGTATACAAGTTCTACGGTATTTCAGACAAAAATCACGTTATAAACTACAGCATAAATGTGGAGTATATAACCATAGATTGGACGTACCTTAAGGTGGATAAAGTACTATGTGATAGATATGTTGTAAATGTATCTCAACCAGTAATGATTCAGGTTAGGGTTGTATATGCTCATAACGGTAAGCCTGTATCAGGAGGCATCGTTAAAGTTCCAGAGTTAGGTATAATTTCAAGTATTAATTCCAGTGGATGGGCTACAATTATAGCTACGTCAAACGTGCCGAGAACATATATTATAGTAAAGCCCTTAAGGGATTTACTAGGATACGTAACCTACGGTGAAAAAATACGGGTTAATGTTTCCTGGACAGGAATAGTTCTTCATGTGAATGTATTGCCTTCACATATCGTTAATGTCGGTGATTATGTTAAAGTTGAAGTTTCGGCCGTATGGGCACATAATATGTCTCTCGCTGGTAAATGTAAGCTATACCTAATAAATGGGAGCAATATTGAAGAAGTGGAAACAGATGAAAGAGGAGTGTACAGTATAAGGCTTAAAAAGGACGTAACAAGTGTTCTTAACATTACGTTTAAGATTGCTGACCAGAAATATAGACTCCTAGGTAATACATCAGCTAGTGTAACAATCATATGGACAGGCATAATTGTAGAGTACATAAACGTCTCCCGAAAAATCGTAAACGTGGGTACACCGGTAGATATATATGTTAAAATAAAATATGCACATAACAGCGAGCCCTGCGGAAAGGCAGAGATAGTATTAAACACGGGGGCAAAAGGCTATACTGATGAAAATGGAATAGCATGCATAAGGGTGTCGAAGGCTGTAGCGAAAACCTATACTATTAATGTATCTCATGTGCTTTCACCAGATGGTATAACCCACATTATGGCTAACCAGCAAGCTGAGATAACATGGACTTACTTATTGGTGGATAAAGCAATTATATTTCCAAATGTAACTGTACTTCATAGTCCGGTCAATGTAAGGTTGAGAATAGTTTATGCGCATAATTCGAGCCCGGCGAGAGGGGTGACGCTAAGCATATATGGTTTTAATATTTCAACAGACGGTGATGGATGGATAAATACTACATTACATTTTGATAAAGTTGACGTATATACCATAAAGCTAGAAGTAATCGAAGCACCAAGCAATATTCAGAGAATAGTCTATCCTCTTCTTAGGGTTGTAGTCTGCAGTGAAGTTACCTATAATCTATGGTCACAAATGAATAATATAAAAGCTAATGGATGTAATGTCAGTCAATTTATGCGGGCCTGGAATAAGATTATAGAGCTGATGGATAAAGGAAAAGTCGATGAGGCTGAAAATATCTCGAGACAACTATATAATGAAATAGAGAGAGCCGAAAGATCCATGGCCCTACTCAATAAGGCAAAGAATGTCATTAGTAAAGCTAAGGGGAGTGGAATACTATTGTTTATCTGGGAAGCGGAAATGAAGCTTCATGAGGCAATAAACGCTTTTAAGAGAGGGGACTATAATGAGGCAGCAGAGTTAGCTAGTGAAAGCATTAAAAGAGCATATAAGGCGGCTGCTTGGTCTACTGCATTTACGGCAGTATTTTTAGCAGCTGCGATCCTATTAGTAACCAGCGAATTAATTAAACACTATTCCGAGCCGGAATGGTAAGGGGGACATATCATGTTTATATTTCGTAATTTTATGAAAATTTATCTAAAAGCCCTGAAGTCTATACAGATTTTATATACGCGAGGAGCATAGGGTAAAACCTTTCTTTTATTCAATATTTCAATTTTATAATTATGTTTCCTGGCGTGCTCCTCTATTATTGTAATGGCTTCATCGTAGAGATTCTCTTCATGTGCCCAATGATAAAAGTGTATTATTCCGCCATCTTCTCTAAGACAATTAAATGCTTCGTCCAGGTAGTACTGAGCTCCTTTCGGTAAAGGCATTATAACTCTATCAGCCATGCCATACCACTTGGAGGTTTCAACCTTCACATCGCCTAGTACAGGCATTATCTTATCCTCTAATTTATTAAGTTTAATATTCTCCACCATATAGTTGTATGCTATAGGATTAATCTCTATAGCAACTATTTTTTTAACCAAAGGCTGTACTTTAGCTATCACTATACCATATGGGCATACACCAGCAAACATTAAAACTACGAAGTCCCCAGGGGCAACCTGTCTCGCTATTCTAAGTCTTTCCGTGCTTTCCCGTGGCGAAAAATACACCTTAGTAGGATCTAACTTGAAATAGCAGCCGTGTTCCTTATGGATAACTTCAGTATTAGGATCACCCGCTATGAGTTCGTAATTCCTAGTTCTGTATACTCCCACTCTTGGGGATCTTTTAGCTAAAACCGTTTTTACATTCTTATGAATTTTCATAATAGCTTCAGCTATTAAAACGCGCCTATGATATATCTCTTCAGGAATCTCAACAATAGCAACGGCTTTCTCTCTCGATCCTATGATATCAAAACTTCTAGGAATGAACCGTAACTCCTCTTCAGGAATTTTACTCTTTAAATAGCTTCTCACATCCATCTTTCTCCTCTCTTTATGTGTATTTCTACGAAATTTGGATTTTCCTGTCGGCAGTCTTTGTATCCCTCTATCGTGGAGAGGAGCATATTACCCCTAGCCTCACAGCCTTATTCCTCCGAGTGAACAATTACCTGGGGCATTATTCGTATTCTAAGTTAATGCGTATAATAATGTGAATATTTAAACCTTATTATCTCTGAAATTTCCGGTTTTCCTCATTAATATATATTATAACTATTAATGCTACTTTGTTATTGATTAATTACATATATTTGTGCCTTAACCTCCTTCTATTGAAAAGTTCCGAGGACAGAGACGTCTCGCAAGCAGGCAGTATTTTTCAGCATTTTCAATATCGCCCTGTAACCTTAATATGGAACTTTTTTTACATAACTCTGCTTCCTGCCTGCAAACTGGATTAGCATTCTTTATACATAAGCTAGAAACGAAACCACATATTTTACCAGCTTCTTCGTGTCTCCCAGCCTTTGCCAAACTACGAGATACCTGACATAACTTAAGAGCATACTGACAGTAGAAATTAACCACTTCCTCCTCAAGTTTTAAAGCCATGGATACTTATTCTCTCCCTTACAGTTTTATACTTTACTATCGGTTATATATGAGAATGCCGCGGTGAAAATAAATAGGAGAATCTTAAATAATAGGAGGCGGGGGTAAAGCGAATGAGTATTCTCTTCTTTAAGAAGCTTGCTATAAGAATTAAGAGATTATGCATGAATCCAAGTGAGGCCTTTAAAAGCATAGAAAAAGACCCCGATTTTCTAGGCCCGTTCAGTATAATCTTGATTACCATAGCCTTTGCCATTTTAAACCAATTTATTTTAGCCCAGAATATATTTTTCATGATTGAGGAGTTCAATATAAAGCAGGTGATGCACGGCTTTCTGCTTTCAAATATTCAATTACTACTGGCAGTACAATTGATAATTGTAATACTAATGTGGCTAATAATATTCGCAATAAACTATTCTGTATCAAGGATGCTTGGCGGCGAGGCAGAGAGCTATGCTCTTTTCTCGGCCTCAGGATACCTTTACATCACGCAGCTTTTACATTTTCTCTCAGATACGGTGGCACTATTGATAGCGATACGTAGTATGCCAGTACTAGCTATATTCATGATAAATTCAAAAGTGGACGATATAGCTAAAAGCGTAGGCTTCGGCATATGGTTATCAAATTATGGAATGAATTTATCCTTTATAAGGGAATTTACGGGATGGCTATTCACGCTATGGGGCGGGCTTCTAAACGTCTATCTCATGAGAGAGGTATGTTACCTAGATTCTAAGAGAGCTATTGTAGGTGGAATAATAGCATATATTCTAATAACTATCGCAGCAATATTCGTAAATCAAATGTTCTACGGCTAGATTATTGGATAATTCCATATCCTATTAATCTCCATCTTCCGCTTATTCTCCTGCTTATTGCCACACGTGCGCCTTTCTCAGCGCAAACGGGAACCTTTAATTTCATGGTTACAATGTTGTCTCTCGAACCTTCGACAATGCCTATAGTGGCTGCGGTACCAACGTTTAGAGCCAATACTTCTCTTTTCCTAATAGGTTCAACCTTGCGCATATCAGGTGTTCCAACGGCTCTTTCCATAAGAAATGTCTCCATTGTTAATTCCTCCCATATCGGAGGAAGGGTTCCAGGCTTTCCGACAACGTTCCCCATAAGACCATCAGATTTAGTTATGCTAGGATCCAGCAAGGTACCGACTCCTATAAGACCTCCTGGATAAGCCTCCTCCAGCTCAAATTCTCCAGATTTTAGGCTAGTTATCTCAGTATATAATGTTTTATACTTTATCTTTCCCGCTTCCATTATCCTAAGGCCAGGCCTAATTTCTATCTCATCGCCTACCCTAAATTTGCCCTGAACTATCGTACCACCTATTACTCCTCCCTTCAAATCCTTGGGTCGTGTTCCAGGTTTATTGACATCAAACGACCTTGCAACGTACATTCGCGGTGGTTTTGTAGGATCTCTCTGAGGTGTTGGCAGGAATTTTTCCATTGCCTCAATTAAGACGTCAATGTTAGTTTTATGTAATGCAGACACAGGTATTATTGGAGCATCTTCAGCCCATGTACCTTCAATAAACTTCTTAATTTCCCGATAGTTCCTAAGCACTTGCTCTTTTGATGCAACATCAATCTTATTCTGAACAATGACCATGTTCTTTACCCCTATAATTGATAGAGCCATGAAATGTTCTCTTGTTTGAGGCTGAGGACAGGGCTGAGTAGCATCTATAACCATTAAGACTCCATCCATTATCGTAGCGCCAGCCAACATGATTGCCATAAGCATTTCGTGACCGGGTACATCTACAAAGGAAACTCTTCTCGAAAGAATTAAGTCACTTCCGCAGTGCTTACATTTCCAATCCGGAGCTAGCGCTTCCGTATAATACTTTATAGGTGGGGGGCAGGATGGACATACGAGAATTGCTGTATCGGCATAACCTAGTTTAAGCGTGATACCTCTCTTAAGTTCTTCAGAATGTCTAGCTGCCCAGATCCCTGTTAGTGCCTCTACAAGTGTTGTTTTGCCGTGATCTACGTGGCCAGCTGTACCTATGTTTATTAACGGTTGTTTAGCAGTTTCAGTCGTCAAAAAATCACCTAGTCTATAAGAACGGTATTTACCTGAACTATATCCTCAGTAATAATATTTCCTCTCACTAATTTCCTTTTCCTCATCCCCTTCTTAGGAGGATGATAGCCAGGAGGGCCGGAAAGAAGTATCCTTTTCTTACCGCTTATAGGTAGATCCGGCCTCATAGGTTCACCTGCTCTCCCTGAACCGCCTGTAATTTTAAGCTTCTTCCCCCTAAATCCTAGAATGCTTCCGTCAATAACATCTCCTATTCGTAGTCCTACGAAGACACGAGCTTTCTCTCCCTTTACCTCAATTTGCTGAGCCTTACCCGTCTTAGGATCAGATACAACAACCTTAAACTCAGGCATAGAACCCCCATCACTTAGAACTTGCACACCTATATTTACTTTGCTATAAAGCTATAGTTATATAGGAGATTTAAGATAGCATAACTAGCAGGTGTTTAGCATGAGCAGAGAGTTCATTACAGGAGCTACAACGGTTGGAATAGTTGTAAAGAACGGGGTAGTACTTGCTTCAGAGAAGAGAGTAACTTATGGCTATAGTTTAATGAGCAAGGCAGGGAAAAAGGTTTTTAAAATAACCGATAGACTAGGCTTAGCGTGTGCGGGGCTTATAGCTGACATGCAGACTATTTCAAGGATTTTAGCGGCAGAAGTCCGACTATACGAGATTGAAAACGCTAGGAGAATGAGCGTGAGGAGTGCCGCCAAGCTATTGTCAACAATACTCTTCAATAAAAGGCTTCTTCCATACTTTACTGAGACACTTATAGGAGGAATTGATGATAGTGGGCCTCATTTATTCATCTTAGATCCAATAGGATCATTAATTGAGGATGATTATGCTGCATTAGGCACAGGAGCAAAGATAGCCATTGGTATACTAGAGTCGGAATATGATAAGAATCATCCATTATCTAAAGCACGTGAAATAGCGATTAAATCCATTAAAACAGCCATAGGTAGAGATGCCGTAAGCGGAGATGGAATAGACATATTAGTAATATCGCCAGAAGGGATGAAGGAGGAGTCAATTCTCATTAAAGGTTAAGGCATAAAATATATATCTAATTTATCTATTTCTGCATTAGGTGATGTTCTTGGCTACTCGACCTGAGGAAGCTGGTAGCTTAAAGGTTGGATCTTTCATAGTTATTGATGGAGAGCCGTGTAAGATAGTTGAATTGGAAAAATCCAAAACCGGAAAACATGGTTCAGCAAAAGTAAGAATAGTAGCAATAGGTTTCTTCGATAATGTAAAGAGAAGCATAGTAGCACCTTCGGGGGCTCGTGTTGAGGTTCCTATAATTAATAAGAAGACAGCCCAAGTAATTGCAGTAATGCCTAATGCTATACAGTTAATGGATCTAACCGATTATAGCACCTTTGAGGTCCTACCGCCTGAAGACGAATCTCTCAGGAGTAAGCTTGAGCCAGGCGTAGAAGTTGAAGTATGGGAGGTCATGGGAAGACATAAGATTATGAGAACCCGCTGATTTTAAAATCTTTTTCTTACAGGTGGAGGTACTACAAAGAGATAATACTTTTGTCCGCCCTTTATTTCCTCAAGTATTCTTTCAACTATTAGCCTTTTTGGATCGCTTATTCTAGTCCTTTCTTGAATATCCTTAAATGATTCGAAGGGACGCTTCTTCCTTTCTTCTAGAATTTTCCACAGAGTCTTTTTCCCTACACCTCTTAGCAATTCTAAGCTATGCATGCGTGTAGTTAGGGGGCTAGCCTTATTGAAGAATTCTACAAACTTCTCCGCTTTTCTCGTAACTATTTCTTCGATAACTTCAGGAAGCTCTCCCTTCGCTGTCTGTGTAAGCTCATCATACGTTAATCTTCTGGTAATTCGCCTAACTTTACTTATGTCATGTTTACCAACATATACTCTTTCTCGTATTGAAAGAGGAATACCTTCATACGGTTGAAGCTCCAGTAACATAAAGTAGTCTTCGCCTACAGCTTGAGCCAAAGGTCCACGTATAAATCCCCGAGGAGTATAATACCCATATGGAAGGTAGTCAAGAACTATAACATATTCTTCGTACGCCTTAGGCTGCCTATACATGACTACCGCCCAAAATCATCAATACATTAACTTCTAATATTATTAAGTAAATTTAGAATTTCCTCTAATTCCTCAGTCTTGAATATCTTTCTTTCTCTAACAAGAATAGTCCTAAGCTCTTCGATGGTTTCAGGAGCTATATTAAGGAGCTGAATTATTATTTCCTCGCTTAAACCAATATCCTTAAGTTTTTTAAAAATTTCATCCAAATTATCACACTTTATTTTAGTAAACTTCCTAGCATAATCAAGAGTAGCCTGCTGAATATAGCTCATCTCGCCCTTTTTATCTTCAAGTAGCTTCTTAACAACTATTAAAGGCACCATTTTTTCTTCAAGTACTTTAACCAAGCCTATCATCTCCTCTGCTTAAAGTCTCATATTAATAAATTTCTTATCGAAGCACTACTATAAAAATATATTCAAATCACCAAAATCTCAGTCTTATACTAGGACTTAAAATTGTAACTGTAGACTAAGGGAGAGCGAAAGTTACATAAGGATAAGACGCACTATAAGTACTAGCGGGGGTGGCCGAGCAAGGTCAAAGGCGC
The DNA here is from genome assembly GCA_003649225.1 of Thermoprotei archaeon. Classification (GTDB taxonomy): domain Archaea; phylum Thermoproteota; class Thermoprotei; order Thermofilales; family B9-G17; genus B9-G17. Next base: position 10,568 of record QMRD01000018.1, read on the forward strand.
CGGACTCAGGCTCCGGTGGCGTAGGCCTGCGTGGGTTCGAATCCCACCCCCCGCATGTAGGGATGATCGATCAGAGTTAAGATGAACTCTTGTGATGATTAAAAGGCATTTGGGTGACCAATTCTCCATCTAAGATAGGCTACTTTACTTGTGTAGCCAGAAACATATAGCTTTAACAATTA
>QMRD01000019.1 GCA_003649225.1 Thermoprotei archaeon
AGCAGAACCATATTTTCTCTAAAACATAGGTTGCGTGAGATTTAAAACTCATATATTTCTTCAATTAATTTGGTGTGGACATGTGAGCAAGAGGCTAATCATAATCATTATTGTAGCTCTAATTTCTGCGGCTTCACTATATCTTGTACTGAATCAACTTATGGGGGCAAGTAACCTAGAAATTCTAGATGTAGACTTTAAGCTAAGCCTAGAAAACTACAGGCTATGTAGGTCAATAGAACTACTAGTTAAAAATAAGGGAGATGCTAATTTAACAATTTCTAGTGTAAGGATTGATGGCAAGGACGTTCACTTATGGATTTTAAGGGGCGGATATATTCCTCCCCGCTCAACAGCCACTATATTAGTATTTTATCCCTGGAAATCCGGTGGGAAATATTCCATAGAGATAGTATCGGATTCAGGCTCCGCTAAAGTAGAAGAGGCTGCTCCTTCATTAGATAAAATAGGCTTTATCGTAAACAATAGGAGGACGATAGATTGGCACGGCATTCTTTCGTTTGAGGTTGAATTTTCTGATGGGGAGTGTAAACCATACTGCTTGGAAATAGTAGACGAAAATGGAGTAAAAGCTACTTCTCAGATGTGGGGAATATTAACCTATGATTCAGGGTACGTCAGGTATGCAGTAATAAGTTTCATTGCACACATACCCAAAGAATCTTCAAAAACATACTACCTTGTTCCAGTAGATAAGGAGGTGAGAGGAGTAAGCGATAAGATAAACGTTTTCGAAAACAGCGACTCTATACTCGTAAGTAACGGTGAGCTTACCGTTAAGTTCAATTTAACGGATAGATTCCACGGATCAATAGATTACTTTGGAAGCCAAAATAAGGGGATAAATTTCGCGGAAATATTTAAGCCTCCCCAGGCAACCTTATCAGAGCTATACTTCTTCCACGGCTTCTTGGATAGCGTCTTCGACTCAAACGGAAAAATGTTTGCAATAATAATGAAGACCGACGTAACCGTAGAATCTAAGGGACCACTATTTGCTGTAGTAAAGAGAACATGGAAACTAAGAGATTTAGGAATGGCATACGACTTCTACGCTATTCCAGAGAATGGAACATACATCCTCTATAATTTCCTAGTAGATATCGAGAAGCCCATGGGTTTAGGAGCACTAGCCGGAGAAGGCGAATATACTATCTATAATCCAGCTGGCATGGGGAGTTTCGCAATCGCCCATTTAGCAGTAAAAAATGCCACGTTTTTCCTAACACTAGGTGGAGAAATATATGCCCCGCTTTATCCCGGAATGGATATATACGCGGACCAACCTATGGCCGCATGTATAGACCACGAGACAGGAGTATTCATACAATTACTTGCAAACGATCCTCAAAATCCTGTAGGATATTGGCATATATCAAAGCAGAAGTTTCCATGGCATATATGGGGAGGAGATAAACCAAATCCATCAACATCTGAAATAGGCGGATACGAATACGCAAAGGATTTAATCTTCATAGCTGGGGTGCATAAATACATGCTATGCTACTCAGGACAGCAGTCAGATCCCTGGAGAAGTGGAGGCCTAGTTATACAGCCAGGTACGTATAGCTGGCTATTCGAGGTATATGCCGCTATAAAAGAGGATGTATTAACAGCCATGAAAAGAGAATATAACATGTATTATAGTAACTTAGAAATAGAAGTAAAAGTCTAGGAATAAACTATAAATACTTAAACTCTTTTTTAGAATAGTAATGCGGAAAAAACCAGGTAGAGATATATGAAGATCCATTTGGATAAGTTAATAATTGAAGTGAATGAAGACACTGGAAAATGGATTTTAAGGAGATATGACGGGAAAAATATTTTACATCTACAAGATGTTCGATTGTTAAGAGACAATTTTAACATCACATTAGACAGGTGCATAAATATCTACAGCAGATATTTCTCCGATGCTATCGGAGAGGGTATAGAGGTAAGAATAAAGCATAAACTGTTTAACCAGGTACTCAAAGCTTATAGACAGCTGGATACAATATTGTACTCACTACACTTTACGGAAAACGTGCAACAGAAGTTTAAAATTGTAGAGACAGAATTTACTCCATGGTATGCTCTAGGCCCTGGGCAAAAGTATGCATTAGCCGATGGCTATCATTCGTGGGAACTGCCTCTAAGAACGGAATTAAAAAGAGGTGTAAAATTAGCGTCTAAATGGAACATAGCTATGTGTAATGTTCATGTAGGAGATTGTTTAGTTGCAGGCTATCTAATACCGAGGAAGTGGAGAACTAACCTATTACTGCAGTGGAACAGCGACGAACCTAGCTTAAAGGCTACTTTAACCAGGGACTGGGAAAATGGGAATATGCCCTATAGCGAAGTTCTCGCATTATTATATGGTGAAAAGTGGAGCAATGTACTAAGTAGGTACGCGGAAATAGTTGCTAGCCAAGCACAAGTAAACATTAGAAAGAAGGTGCCGTTAGGATGGTGCTCATGGTATGAATACTATCTCACTGTAAGCGAGGAAGAGGTGTTGAAAAATCTGAAGGTAGCAAAGGAGCTAGGTAGCACAGTATTTCAGATTGACGATGGATGGGAGAGGGATATAGGAGACTGGTATCCCAACGAAAAGTTTCCAAGAGGTATGAAGTGGCTTGCCGATAGAATAAGGTCTGAGGGAATGACGCCTGGCATATGGATAGCGCCGTTCATAGCCAGCTCTACCTCTGATCTCTTTAAGGAACATAGAGACTGGTTCATAAAGGACGATAAACGAGGAGAACCTAAGGTAATATTTAGGGGATGGAGCGGAAAGGAAATTTATGCTCTCGATCTAACTAATCCAGAAGTCATTAAATGGATAAAAGAGACTTTCTATAGAATTTCAAACGAATGGGGCTATAAGTATATAAAGATAGATTTCCTGCATTACGCAACCGTAGATGGAGTAAGATACGACAGCAGCATATCGTCTTATGAGGCATATAGGAGGGCGCTAAAGTGTATAAGGGATACTGTAGGAAACGATGTATATATACTTGGATGCGGTGCACCAATTAACATAAGCATAGGCTATGTGGATGGAATGAGAATAGGAGCGGATATAACAACGGACTGGAACTGGATAAAGCTATGCACTAAATACGTTGCGAGAAGATTCTATATGCACGGCAAATACTGGCACAACGATCCGGACTGCATAGTAGTTCGTGAACCATTAACCTTAAATCAAGCTAAAGTATGGACTACAATCGTGGCGCTAAGTGGAGGGTTAGCTATACATAGCGACATAAATTATAAGTTGCCTCCAGAGCGTATAGAAATTCTGGAAAAAGCTTTTCCATCGTCGAATATAGCGGCTATACCACTAGACTTATTTGAAAAAGATGTACCCGAAATATGGACTATTAAGATTGATGAGGAGCGCATGATTATAGCACTCATCAATTGGGCACATAGCGAGAAACACTATTTCATAGATATCTCATCCATAGGCTTAAGAGGCGGTAAATACCTAGCACACGAGTTTTGGGAGGATAAGCTGTTTTTCTTAGAGCAAGGCACCTTACTAGCTAAAGTAGAGCCTACATCATGCAAGGTCTTCCATATAAGAAAATACCAAGCTAGACCATACGTAATATCTGTAAATACTCACGTGCTACAAGGTTTAGTTGACATACTACGCGAGGAATGGAATGAAGGCAAGTTGATTCTTAAAGGAAGCATAAGGAATCTGAAGAAGAAAAATATAGTATTAAGCATATATGTGCCACCAGGATACATAGCCACAACGTCGTCACATCCCATAGAAAAGCACGAAGATAACATTATAAAATTAAAGATAAAACCTGATAAAGCCAAGAGCATAGACTGGCACGTTAAATTCAAGATCGAATATATTAATCTGCTAGATTACGTTGAAAATGCTTCATGGGAAAATAACGATGGAGCAATAGAGTATGGCTCAACCGACTGGAGAATAGGAATTAACATAAAATCCATAGAACGCGCAGAGGATGACCACACCTATACATGCCTCTATATGCATCCTAAGGCTATAAACAATGGCTTTATTGTTGGATGGTTTGAAGTAACAATTCCTGAAGGCTACAAAGCAATCTTTTCCTCCAAGGTCGGATTTAAACATGGAATGAGTGAATCGGATGGAGTAAAGTTTATAGTATTAATTAAGGATGGAGAGGAAACCATAAAACTTTTAGAGAAAATTAAGCATTACTCAGGAAAAGTGGATGAAATATCTGTAGAATTAACTCAATTTTCTGGCCGAAGAATTAAGTTGGGGTTAATGGTGGATTCTCTTAAAACACCGCACTATGACCATGCATTGTGGATTAATCCCACAATAAAGTTTAAAGAGGCGATCTCGTGAAGATACTTGTTACAGGCGGAGCAGGATTCATAGGAAGTCATCTAGTCGATAGATTCCTAGCTGAAGGATACGAGGTTGTATGCTTAGACAACCTATCGGCTGGCACAATGGAAAATCTTAGTAGCGCCTTAAAAAGCAGGGCTTTCAAATTTATAAAGGGGGATATAAGAAGAAGTGGAGATATTCTTAAAGCAGCAGCAGAATGCGAGGCCATTTTCCACTTTGCAGCTAATCCCGAAGTTAGGCTGGGAATACCTAGAGAGCACTTTGAGAATAATATTCTTGGAACATTTAATGTCCTCGAAGTTATGAGAAAATTGGACATTAAGGACATAGTATTCGCCTCCTCTTCTACAGTCTACGGGGATGCAACAGTAATACCTACGCCCGAGGATTATGCTCCACTTAAGCCTATATCAGTATACGGAGCATCAAAGCTTTCGTGTGAAGCCCTAATATCAGCATATGCCCATATATACGGCTTTAAAGGATTAGCATTAAGGTACGCTAATATTGTAGGTCCAAGACTAAGACATGGTGTAATCTACGATTTCATTAACAAACTAAAGAAAAACCCGCGTGTACTTGAAATACTAGGAGATGGAACCCAAAGGAAATCGTATCTATACATAGATGACGCTGTTGACGCAACACTGCATATATGGCGTAAACATAAAAAAGGCTTTGATGCTTTTAACATAGGATCGGACGATAGCATCACAGTTCTCGAAATAGCTAAAATAGTAGTGGAGGCGATGAGACTGTCGAACGTTAAATTCTATACAACTGGTGGAGTGAATGGCGGAAGGGGATGGAAGGGCGATGTTAAGTTTATGCAGTTAAGCATAGAGAAGCTTAAGAACACCGGATGGAGGCCGAGATATAACAGTAGACAAGCAGTAGAATTAACTGCAAGAGCTTTAGTGAAAGAGCTTGGGGTGAAGTAAATGGCAAATGAACTAAGATGGAATCCTATACTGGGAGAGTGGATAATAGTTGCTTCAAAGAGAGAAACGCGTCCATGGAGGCCAAAAACCTGCCCGTTCTGCCCAGGATCTGAGGAAACAGGATATGGATGGAAGATTAAAGTTTTGCCTAATAGGTTCCCCGCTTTAAGGACGGATGCCCAAACATCTATCGAAAGCCACGGTATATATATGGTTAAGCCAGCCTACGGTTACTGCGAGGTAATAGTTGAAACACCAATGCATGAAGGGGATCTCTGTGATATCGAGATTAATAACCTTAAGGAATTCATCGACGTACTAGCGGAGAGATTCGTCAAGCTGGGCTCAGACCCTAAAATAAAGTACGTATTTGAATTCAGAAATAAGGGAGCTGCAATAGGAGTATCTCTCCATCATCCCCACTCTCAAATATATGCACTACCTTTCATACCTCCGCGGATTAAAAGAGAACTGAAAAATGCGAAAAAGTTCTGGAGCAAGAGAGGAATATGTTTATTTTGTCACGTAATCAAGCTTGAAAAGGACTTTGGAAAAAGAATAATATACGAAAACGATCATTTCATACAATTCCTACCCTTCTTTGCAATGTGGCCTTATGAAACCCACATTTATCCCAAAAGGCACGTTCAAAGCCTGAATATGTTATCAGATGAGGAAAGATATGCTTTGGCAGACGTACTTAAAGTCGCCACCAAAACTTACAACACGCTATTTGACACGAGTTTACCCTACATAATGGCAATACATCAAAAACCAACCGATGGAAAAGATTATTCATTCTATCATATGCATATAGAATTCTATCCCCCAAACAGAGATAAAGAGAAAGTAAAATACGCAGCTGGAATAGAGTGGGGTGCCGGAACATTTACCTACGATGCTCTACCTGAGGAAAGGGCAAGGCAGCTTCAAAGAGCATGTGTTAAAGCAATAAGAGAGCTAGCTAGTAAATCCTATAAGCCATTTGGTGTATGTAAAGAATATATGCAATAATATCAAAAGTTTTAATTAATGGTATCTTAGCTAAGCATTATAATCGCACAATTATTCTAAAGGATGCATATAACTCATTTAATACATATTGAAGTAGCACTTTTTCTCTTTCTGATATATAAGGTTTTCCTAAAAGCTTAAATAATTTGAAATCTCTAAGTTATTTGAGGTGAGTTCTAGTGGCCGAGGAGAAGGCAGAAGTGGCAATATCCAAATTTACCATTGTAACAATGACTATTATAGCAATAATAGTCTCGTTAGCAATTAACTTCTTCAATATATGGGGTACCTATGCACCCTACCTTGCAAGCGTAACTGGATGGCTAGGGTCAATAGATTATACAGGTGCAGGATGGGGATGGACAACTTTAATTCCAAGGGTCATAAGAGTATTGCCAGCCGTATTTATACTCGCGGTCATAAACCTTCTACTAAGATTCATATCAGTAAAAATAGGTAAAAGAATATACCTAAATGAAAAGGAATTCGCCATGCTCTTCTCCGCCGTTATACTCAGTACAGCGTGGGGATGGTTCTTCTATTGGCCGAGCGTAGGTTTATTCTTTGCTTTATCGCATGGAGGATACGATGCTCTTGCTCATCTAAGACCAAGTATATGGTGGATGCCAAGCCCAGAGATCTATTCCATGGCTGCTGATGGAGCTCCCACGCCGTGGGGTGCGATTTCCGGACCCATATCAATGTGGCTTACCTTCTACATAGGCCTATTCGTAATGTTTATGGGTATTTCAGCTATTCTAAGGAAACAATGGATAGAAATCGAGAGACTACCCTTCCCCGAGGCAACACTTTACACAACACTCATAACGGTATCCTCCGGATCAAAGCCTGAGAATAGGACGCTACTAAAGATGCTATTTATAGGCTTTATAGCCGGAATACTATGGAGACTGCCACATATACTCAGTATTTGGTATGGATGGATAGACTGGCATATGCTTCATAACTACGTAAGAACAGACTTTAAGGCGAACCTCGGCTTAGATCAAGTATTACCTGGAAGCTTTCCGCTAATAAGTATATCACCAAACTGGATAACACTATTCCTGATTTTACCACTAGACGTACTTTTCTCAATATGGGTAGTATGGTACATCATATACTTCATTCTACCAATAATACTCTACTATACAGGCATGCTACCTACTGATCCAGGGACAATGCATAACGCAATGGGCTGGATTGTATGGAGCTCAGAGTTATCGCTAAGAAACGTATACTTTGGAGAAGTAATAGGACTCGGAATAATACCACTAATACTGGCATGGAAGTATATTAGAAGCACCATAAACTCGGCTCTTAAGAGGGCTCCAAGAGAACCATCTCAGCCATTAAGCTATACGCTAGCATACATACTAGCATTACTGGGCTTCATAATGCTATTCGGATTATTCATAGCTATGGGAGCAAATCCATGGTCAGCATTTATATTACCAATAATAGTCATCATATGGTTCTTAGGATACGCTAGGATATACGCAGAGTTCGGAATCTTTTCAATGCACGGTGAATACGATGCATTAGTAATTCCATGGACAGCTGCAAACCTCTTCTATGTAACAGACCTAGGCTCAGTAGACCCTAACTGTTTCACGACGATGTTCATGTCATATGCAACAATAGAAACATGGGGATGCAACGGCAATACATCGCAAACATTACTAAACGCAATGATGGCATATAGAGTTGGAGCAGATACAAAGACCGATTCAAAGGGCATATTCATTGTGGGCTTCATATCAACAATCGTAGTAGTGATAGTAGTCTTCCTTTACATGATAAATCTAGTCTTTTCCGTAGGCTTCAATAACATACCAAGCTACGTAAAGTGGTTCATTGTTGACTGGGGTATAGATGACCCAAGAATAGTCGATCCACAAGGATGGATGCTATATAGAATACCGGTTGAACAGCAGGCATTAAGATGGGGTATCGGAATAGTATTAGTGGCCGTGCTACTTCTAATAAGAACCTTCGTACCAGTACTAGCATTCATAAATCCAGTAGGAGTGGTAGTAGGTACATCTTTCGGAATAATAGAATCAGCAACTGGCGGAGCATTCCCAGTACTTATAGCATGGATAATTAAGTACATAATACTAAAAGTCTACGGCTCAACACCCTACGAGAAATACGTAGTACCAATATGTGTCGGCTTCCTCTCTGGCTTCACATTTGCATCAGTATTCAGAAGAACGTACCTATGCTTAAGATGGTATGGTATTCAATTACCCTAAACATTTTTCCTATTTTTTTATTACTAATTATATAATTAATGATAAAAAATGTTTATATTTATGTTAAGGGCATATAGAGGGTGATCATGGAATACGGGTGAAAAGGGTTGATTTTAGAGAAAAAAGCATTTTTATCATTAATTATCATCTTAACATTATTATTACTATCAGTTTACGTTCTAATGTTTTCCTATGACCTGATCTCATTAGAAAATAATATTTATAAAATAGTCCTATACGGTGGTAAAATTGGCTAAGTTTTCCCTTATACTCATAGTCACGGTTATAATACTTACGGTATATGTTCCTCTCTTGTTGGCAGAACCCCAGTCCAGCTGGTATATACCCTCGCTCAACATTAACGCTATAGATAAACATGTAAGTTATCTTTCTAGCTTGAAATCAAGATTTACAGGATATCCAGGGTACTATAATGCCACGCAATACATATACAACTATCTAGTATCCTTGGGTCTAAACGTAAAGATTGAGGAATACGAAGTCGTCGTACCAATAGAGGAATATGCATACTTAACTCTTTCCGACGAAAATAAAACTAAACTAACCTTACATATGCTATTTCCAACAGGCATTGACGTGGGAAACGCGTTTAATGTCACCGGTAAGCTTGTATATGTGGGGAAAGGAGAATTAGAGGAGCTTGATGGAAAGGAGATTAACGGGAGCATAGTATTAATAGATTATTTCAGCTCATGGAATTGGCGTCTATTACCGATGCTCGGAGCTAAAGCCATAATTTTCGTTAATACAGGAAAGGGAGAGGGCCTAATACCGAGAATCGCTTCAGAATATAAGATAGTTTCTATACCCACAGGCTACATTAGACTTTATGCAGACTTTAATGAGACACAGTTGTTAATTGAAGCGTGTAAAAAGGGCTTAAACGCTACAATAAACGCCAAGATGACATGGAAAAAGGTAAAAGCCTATAATATCTGGACAATAATTGAGGGTAGTGATCCTAGATTGAAAAATGAATATATAGCCTTCTTTGCACACTACGATACATTTTCGGTCGTACCAGCTGTTGCTCCCGGGGCAAGTGATACTATAAGCATAGGTATACTTCTGGAATTAGCTAGAGTATTATCCGAAAACCCTCCGCCTAGGTCGGTTGTCATAGTTGCACTGGGAGGACACTGGCAGTACCTTGCTGGAGCCAGGTACTTTACCGAGTATAGGCTCAGAGA
>QMRD01000020.1 GCA_003649225.1 Thermoprotei archaeon
TATGGTCCACGGAGATATCTACCAATAATCCAGCCTACCTCTCCGAGATTAAGGTTCGCGGAGAGACCGTATTTATAGCCGTAACAGTATATGACGAGATTAGCTTAAGCTACGACGTACACGCATTCAAGCTTAACGCCACTAACGGAGAGATACTGTGGTCTAGGACGTGGCGAGGGGACGGTATAGACATGGCACTAGATATAACGCTGGATAATGATGCATACCTATACGTTGTCGGCGCAACCGATAGCTTCAACGAGGGTACACCTATAATTCTAATACTGAAGTATAGCTTTGATGGAGTGCTTACTAGAAGCCTTCTCTGGCAGATAGGTGGATCAATAAGCGTAGCACATGGCTGCGATCTAGTAGGTACTGGAAGGATAGCCATCACGGGAATGAAGTATCCTGGTGGAACTGGAACAGCTGATACGTTTGTTGCAGTGGTTGATGTACCAAATACGCTTGAGGATATATTCGAGATATTCACGGCAGACGGAGAGGTTAATGCTACGATAATAGTGGGCAGTAGCGAGCCGCATGGTCCATCGGGAGGAGCGAATGCTATCGACACCGTGGGTGGAATGAATGTTGCGATTAAACTGGGCTACTATGGCCTATCAAGCGGAGCTAGGCTCTACTTAGATACGGATGTCTCCTGGTATGATGAAGATGAATTTAAGGTCTACTACTACGATGTTCCGGGGTTAACCAACATTATTACAATAGCTGGTCCCGGCGTTAACCAGATTAGCTGGAAGTATTTCTGTAATCCATGGTATGCTCCAGTATACACCTACTATAGTAGCGACTATGGCGACTGGATACTCGTAACTCCGGGTAGCGTATACGTGGCGGGGGACTGGGTAAGCGTAGCTTCCCCATTGAGGGATCTGGTGGTAATAGAGCTGATATACGTTAATGATGAAGGACGCTATGTGCTATGGATAAGCGGCTTCGGAGGATACGGTACGAGGGCTGGATGTTTCCTAGTACAGTTAATGAATACAGGGCTTCTGCCCATAAATATGGAGGGTCAAGCGGTAATTGTTGAATGGATAGATAGTGACGGCGATGCTAAGCCGAGCCTAAACGATACATGGAGGCTAGTTGAGGTTGTAAATACCTAATTTTTAGCTAATTTTTCATATATTTTTTCAAGCTTAGATATTATTCTACTCCATGAGCAGTATTTTATAACGTATTTTCTCGCAGACTTTCCCATGTTAAAGAGCTCATCTGGATTGCTTAGGAGTCTATTTAAGTATTTAGCAAGGGAAGCTGGACTATAGGGCAATAATATTCCGTACCTATACTGTTTAACCTTACCAAGTTTAGATAGCGCTAGAACGGGCGTTTCGCATGCATACGCCTCCTTAACTATACCGTCCCAGAACAGATCAAGGCTATGGAATGGTACCGGGTGAAATAGAATCCATGCCTTAGATAGGTATTTGACAAGCTTGTTCTGGTCTATATGACCAGTGAACGTCACGAACCTAGATAGGTTAAGCCTGTTAACTAACTGTTCGAGTAAGCTCCTCTCCGGGCCGTCGCCTATGAGATACGCCTTGAAATCCTTCCTAAACCTAGTTAGTACTTTCAGCGTATAGATTATTAAATCGGGCCTCTTACCCCTCCTCTCCCTTATCATTCTGCCAGCATAAACTATTAAGGGTCTATCGCTTTTCATCTCAACAGGCTTAAAAACCTCCGGGTCTACGCCGACATTAGGAAAGTATACGATTTTCCTCGCTAGAAGCTTCCTGACGTAGAGTAGCTCATGCCTATACCCTATTAAATAGAGATCCGCCAATGCATAAAGGGGGGAAAACAGTACCCTGAATTCCTTCAGTAAGTCGCATTCACCATGATGCTGTAGAACAATTTTCAGGCGATGCCTCTTTAAGAGGGCAATAACGTAGGGAGTACTCCAAGCGTAATAGTAGTGTACATGGACGATATCGGGTTCATCCCTTAGGACATACTTATATATCCTCAGGTTATGTGCATTCCCGAACCTCAGTTTAGGAGGAAAATAGAAGCTGGACGGATGAAAGAATATTCTATAATCCTTAAGCTCCAACTCAATATCATTCGAAATATCCTGATGAAGCAGGTGAACCGTAACCTCGTGTCCCCTGGATGCGAGCTCGGCGGCATACTTCTTAGAGTAGTGATACTTGGTAATATAGTCCTCTATGCTCCAGTTAGAATATCGAAAGTCGTGTGGTACAAGGAACGCAATTCTCAATACGTCCACCTACCTCTTCTCCACGTATCTTGCCAGTAAATTGACTAATCTATCCACGTACGCTAGCGCTAGCACCGAAAAAGTAACCGTATATATAAAGAATATCCTCTCATCCACCGTTACGCCGAAGGCTAGATATAGTGGACGTCCTTTCAGTGGAATCTCTCCCTTTAATACTTGAAAGAGCGGCTGAGCTATTGCTGTTGCGAGAATACTTAAAAGTATTAGTTTAGTCAGCGTTGCAGCTCTATCCATAAACCTACACTTCATAAAGGCGCCTATGGTCAATATATAGAACACTATTAATGCTCCGAGCAGAACGTGGTAAAGACCTATTAAATTATCGCCTAGAAATATCCTCCATTCCAAAGCACGGCTCCAGTCGGTAACCATAAGGATGACCGTATAATCTAGTAGCGTCACTATAATCAGGAACGATATGAAGTATAAAACATACTTGGCAATAACGGTTTTTCCGGAACTCCTCATTCTCCTGACAACAAAATACAGATCTGGTTCAGTTGGAGCCCCTCTAATGGTATATAAATATAGCTCTAGAATAGATATGGACGTAAATAGAGCTAAAATCATTTTAATACAGTACCTCAGAGCAGCGGTGGGCGGCGTATTATTCAATGTTAAATCCATGTAAAATGCTTTCGCCGATAATGGAGATAAATACCTAATGAATAGGGTATTGTTTGTAAGAGTATACAGAAACACCAGTATAGCTATCACTAGAAAAAACCTGCTGTGATTCCTCTCATCTTCCTTAGCAAACTTTATCGTTAATGGGGCAAACAGGTATAGGCTCCATTGTTCGGCTGAAAAAGGCCTGAACGGTATGAAAGCTGAGGCCACAAGAATTTTAGCGTCAAGTACATCTATTCTTCTATAACGTATCCTTATCCTTCTACTTTCAATACTGATAGCCTCGACGAGAGTTAGCAGGTAAGTTATCCCTAACATTATAATCCAGAATTTTGAGAGTAATAGCGATAAGTTCGGATCCAAAGTTAGGATCAGAGAAATATATTCGATTATTGAGAAGAAGCTCATACCCCCATACGCTGGCGGACCCGATTGATAGGTCATGCACTCCGTTATTCCATGGGTTGGCCATCCGAGAACTATAAACGGGATAGCTGTCAAAACTACTGGTATGGAGACGGCTAGCAGGATATAGGCTATCCCAGTAGCTATCTTTCTCCTTCTAAATAGTAGGATAAGCGGAACGTATATCAAGGCAATAATCTTCACGAAAACGGCTACGCCTAAAGCCAAAGAAGCCTTAAAATATTCACCATGTTCAAGATATATTAATGCTACAAATACGAGAAAGATTATTATTGAATCGAACATTCCCCAAATGCTTGAAAAGTATATAACTAAGGGATTAAAAAGCCATAATCTCAATACATCGAGGCATTTTTCCTCGTTTAGCCCCCTAATCTCGGAGTATTTAGCTAAAGCTAAAGCTGATAGTATATCGCCTAGTATAAAGGGCTGTTTTAGAAGAAAGTAATAAAAGTATTTACAGCTAAAACCCGAGACCGAGTATAATAGATATATTCCAGCGGATAACAGGGCTATGAATGGAAGGTAGCCTATGGAAGTCATAACAGGGTAAGGGGCAAAGGACACCTCCTCGTCGTAGAAGAGCCAAGTATAGGGGTTATTTCCCATTGAAGTAAGCTTACCAACCCTAACCCAGATTTCAAAATCCCACGGGTGACCGGTCCAGAAACACACTATCTCCCTTAAAATTATGGCGATAATTATATACTTAGCCGACTCCTTCGGCTTCATGGCAATCTCTAAATGGAATTAAGGTATATATAGTTTAGGTGTATCTTTAATTAGGAATTTAAGCTTGTTAATCCTTACAAATGAAAGGGTGTCCTAATGAATAAAGGTAGGGCTTTTATTACAGGTATCAGCGGCTTTGTCGGCCCCCATCTTGCCGAGAGATTGCTTGAGCTTGGTTATGAAGTATATGGGTTGGTTAGGAGGAGAGCTAACTTCTCTATACCTCAGAGGTTAGTGGAGACGGGATTAGCCAATAAGGTTAAGCTGATCGAGGGCGATGTAATGGATCTAACAAATCTAATTTCTGCAATTAAAAACGTTGAGCCCAACCTCGTCTATCACCTCGCTGCTCAGACCTTTGTCCCTAAAAGCTTTAAGGACCCCCTCGAAACCTTCATGATAAATAGCCTAGGGACGCAGAATATCCTTGAGGCTATAAGGATCAGCGATGTTGACTGCAGGGTAGTCTACGCGGGATCATCCGAGGAGTATGGTCTACAGTTCATATCCGAGGAACATTATAGGCGACTTATTCAGAAGTATGGTGTAATAAATCCCGAGCCTACTAGAATTCCCGAACTACCTATCGACGAGAATAATCCATTAAGGCCTGTAAGCCCCTATGCTGTAAGCAAGGTTCACGGAGACTATCTGTTTAGGATATATTACTACGACTACGGTCTCAAAACAGTTGTTTCGAGAGCCTTCAACCATGAGGGGCCAGGTAGGGGAGCTAACTTCGTCACTTCAACCATAGTAATTCAATGCCTTAAGCTCGTAGAGGGGGCTAGGAATCATGTGGATATAGGTGATGTTAATGTACATAGGGACTGGAGCCACGTGCTTGATATAATCGACGGCTACGTATTGATAGGCGAGAAGGGTAGGGCAGGTGGTGTATATGTTCAAGGCTCCATGAGGACGAACTCTGTCCTAACGTTCCTCCTATTGACTTTAAGGGAACTCGGATACGAGGTGCTTGAGGTGGAGGCAATTAGAGGAGGCAAGAGAGTTAAGGATCCGCTGGAAATGGATTACAGCGAATGTTTCGGAATAAGGTTTGAGAAGAGCAAGATAGATAGACTTATACTCAATGGTGAATTGAGGTACGAGCTCTCAGATAAGGGCCTAAACATAAGGACGGATAAGGGTGTCGTTAAGGTGATATTTGATCCAAAGAGGTTCAGGCCAGTTGACGTACCAGTTCTCCTAAGCAACCCAAGCAAGGCTATGACGCTGGGATTTAACGTTAGGAGGAAGCTGAGTGATGTAGTCAGGGATCTTATAAGGTACTGGAGGAATAAAATATAGCTATTTCCTAGCAGTTACAACCAGCAATTGATCGAAAAGAGGGCTCACGGAGGCAATCTTAGACCTTATATGCCAAGGTATCTTAAAGATAAGCCTAGTGATGGTGTTGTAGGGCTCCATTATAACGTCAAATCCATGCCTCCTGATCTCCCTGAAGCCCGCTTTTTCCAGCATTGACCTAAGCCTACCGTAGTTGAAGAACTGTACGTGTTCTTCGTGTTCAAACCCCATCAGCTCCCCCTTAAATAGGAACCTCAGCCTATTATATAGGTAGGCAATGTTGGGAGTACTAAATACGGCCGTACCTCCCTTCTTGAGAATCCTGTATACCTCGCTTATACAGGCTTCAGTGAACTTGCGGGGGAGGTGCTCTATAACTTCAGTGCAGACGACTAGTTCAAATACGTTATCTCTAAACGGCAGCAAAACAGCCGACGCATTAACTCTATAGTATTTCCCAGATCCCAGCCACATACTACTCTTTAATTGATCCAGCGAAATATCTAAGCCCACATATTCCCTATGCTTTGTGAAGTTGGATAGGAGGCCGCGGCCACATCCTACGTCGAGTAGTAGCATGTTTTCTCCGATTAGACTAGCAGTGAACTTAAGTCTCCTTAAGGTATACTCGTCGGGGCGCTGATACTCCACTAAAATCAACCTCCTATAACCTTACTTGATTTGGCCATTCTCCACCTACAGTACGCCCCTATCTCCTCCTCCTTATAGGAAAGCTTGGATATAGCTAATGCCGCTGTATCGATCATTACTAGTGCTAGGAAAGCTGGCAGGGTTAGTATCACTCCATCCTCTCTACATACTTGAGCTATCGCGTTAATCATAGACTTTAGAAGCAACGTCATTTTCCTTCTTCCAACGCTCGCCCTAATAGTTCCTAGCTTTAATCCAGACATTTTTTTCAGTTGTAGATGTCCCCTATGATCCCTCATCCTATGGCTAAATATTTCAATTATATTTGATGGAAGCCCTAGGTAAACCACCGCCTTTTCGGAGTAGATTATCCTTATCTTGTTCTCTCTAGCATATAGTGAGAGCCAACCATCATCTAGAATAACATCCTTCGGAAGCCTTATCCTCTCGTATATCTCCCTAGGTACGAGTATACATTCGCCGTGAAGATAGGATGCAGAACTGTAGGCCTCTTCCTCTCCTAGGAGGAAGTACCTGAACATATATAGATAGAGTTTGGAGACTATGTATGCTAATCCACTACCCTTAACGGGTAGGCGCTCGCTCATTACTATCGATCGACCGCTACGTAGGTAGCTTTTGACGAGCTCATATAGGAGGAATTTACTGAGCCTAATATCGGCGGCAAGTATTACAAGGACATCGCCCGACGAGTTTTCAATAATCTTGTTAATAGCGCTCCACTTACCTCTTCTCTCCTCCTCCACTATAACCTTTATAATGCCATATTTCCTAGCATATTCATTAACTATCCTAGGAGTATTATCGGTACAGCCGCTTAAAACAACTATTATCTCCTTTATCCTAAAGCTTCGTGGAAGCGCTTGAGCAAACAGATTATCGAGTAGTTTTCCTATATTTTCCTCCTCATTGTGAGCAGGTATACCTATCGATATATCTATGGTCATCACTCAATCCACCTATACGTATGCCATACTTTAACGTAAATACCCTCCCTTATTTTAACTTCAGGAATCTTATCATAAACCCATAGATCTATGAGAAGCTTAGGTAAATCGGCGCCAGCTGCAATAGTTATATCAAGACCCCCCGAGAACCTCGGGTTAATTTCGGTCAGCTTGGGGACCCCGTTCACATCCTCCTTAAACTGCATATTTAAAGGCCCCCTAAACTTCAGTACACTAGCTATTCTCCTGCATACATCAAGAATATGTTCATCAAGTTTAACTTCGCCCATAATTGATATTCCACCTCTAGTCTTAAGCCTAATTCTGGGGATGGCTATAACGATTTCACCATTCCTGCTAGTTAAGATGTCAACAGTCCACTCTCTGCCGGGAAGATACTCAACGTATACGTAGCCAGTCTTTCTAATGGCATCCTCCTTCCTCAATATGCTTATGTTTCGGCTCCCCCTACTGCACCTGGGCTTCTCTACAATAACTTCAGATTCCACATCCTCCGGGTCAATGCCAAATGAAGGAACTATATCGGGCAAGCGTTTGCTTAAAAAGCTATAAGTTAAATACTTGTCGAGTACTACCTCCACGCTTTCAGGAGGATGTACTATGACTTCAGCCTTAAGTCTAGCCTTTTCCCTAGATAGAACACGTATTTCCTCATCAACCGTAGGTATAATTATCGATATATCCTCTAGATCTACTATGCCAGCTAGCCTATTTATGTAATCTGGATCCCTAGCGTAGGGAACAAGGTAATGTTTCGAGGCAAAGAGAAAACCTTCAGAGTAGAGGTTTGCATCGAGGGCTACAACGTAGTATTTTTCAGCTAGACTACGTATAGTGTTTAGTCCCGCTGGACCGCCAGCTCCCGTAACAGCTATCCTTAAGCTTTCTTCCAAGATCCCTTATCCCCTGAAACTATATATTCCAGTAAAGCTATAACTCTAGCGAGAATTTCAATACACGTTAACGTAAGTATTAAACCTATATACCGTGGCTCCTGCTTAATTAGCCATAGTATAGCTTTCAGCGTTACCAGTGGCTTGCTTGCGGGAGGAACCCACGAATATCTCTGAATCATAAAGTAGTATCCCCTATTTACTCTAATTCTCTGTCTAATAAATTCGATTAGCCCATGCGGCTCTAGAACCTTAGCTACTACTTCATGGTCGTAAACTATGTTAACGCCCCTAGACCTAATGATGTATTCAAGCCATGCATCATCAACCGATATGTTCTCCGGAAATACTGGTATTAAGTTGCGCTTAACGACCATAAAGCTTCCGGAAAGCTTAGGCTTAAGTCTACTTGAGAAATCGTGTATCTTCCAGAAGCATGAGATAATGTTTCTAATCCTACCCAATGATACAGGCTGTTTTCTCCCAGCTACAGCACCCACACCATCGCGGGAAAAATACTCCATCATTCTCTCAAGAAAATCCGGAGGTAGGTCGATAATCTCTGCATCTAAAAAAAGCACGTAAGGTGAATCAATAAGTTTCAGACACTTATTTAAGCTATGACACTTGCCTCTAGCGGGCTTATCCTCTATTAGCTGTAGTTTAACGCCTTTATCCATAAACTTTGACGTATAGCTTAATACGATATCGTCCGTTGAATCCAGGCTTGAGGAGACAACATATATGTTCTTAATAAATCCCAAGGTTTCCTCACGACATGAAATTAGAGCATTGAGTAGGAATGGTATTGTATTTTCATTATTGAGTGCTGGTATAATTACGCTCACAATTCTTTGAGCCATGGGCGTATCCCACGGCGCTAGGTAGTAGTTAAACTAATGTATATATAGGATATAAACTTTTGCATGCAGTATATGGATAAGTAGCAAAAATTAATTTATATAAACGAATTTTAAAGTGTTTATGCTAAGCACAGACTATTATCAACTTTGTTAGCCTCTAACTTTGCTTATTAACAGCTTTCAGCTAAGCCCACCATATATCTACTACATCGGAACGGAGTAAAGGCTTATTAAGAATTACCCTATATCGTGCTACGGAATTTTCCGGAAGATTTATATCTAGACTGCCGGTATAGACAGACCATGAGGGTATCGTATGTTCTCCTAGTAGCGGCTTTAATAGTTGTAGCGCTTGGACTATACTTAGCCTATACTCATTTTATGGTAAAGCCCGCGGAGTTAACCGTCGATAAATCGAGTATAGAAATTACCGGTTGTATCGGATACACGGTATTGGTTAAAATCCATCTAACCAACGTCGGAGGAGAATCCGCAACAGCTAAGCTATCCTTATCGGGTATAGAGGCATCGATAAGCCCAGAGAGCGTTAAAGTAGACCCCGGCCAAACAGTCGAGGTTAAAATATACGCCACAGTATATGACGAGGCTTCAGGAAGCCTAACAATAGAGTACGATGGGAAAACAATTGAAATACCAGTAAACATAGATGGCTACCTAACTGAAGAATGTCTTAGAAACTTCTACAGCTATGATAAAAGCCTACCACTTAACCCGGACGTAAGTCTCATATCCAGCACCAAGAAGTTCGAGGTATATAAGGTGTATTATGACAGCGTTAATGGCCAGCGTGTACCAGCCCTACTCCTAAAGCCCAAGACTAAGCCACCATA
>QMRD01000021.1 GCA_003649225.1 Thermoprotei archaeon
AGTTTCTCCTGGATTAATGTACACTATTATTCCACTACCAGCTTCATACATCCATCTAACATCGCCGGGCGGAGGATATGTTTGTGCATCAAAAATATAGCTTACCGGCTTACCATCTATAAAAATCTTATCAATGAAGACTATATCGCTCCCTAAATTTTTAACGAGAATAACGAAATACCCGCCATACAGTTCAAGGTCACTATATATAGCCAACTTAACAGGTCTAGTACCATATCCGATGGCACCTAATAGTCCCGAAGCCCAAAATGCAAATGCTATTGCAAGCGTTATAGCAATAGCAACCAAAATCACTGTAGCGACAACAGGGCTAACGGCTCTCCTATCATGCCAGACCTTTATACCCAAACCAAATCTGCTCATATTTAACAGCCACGACTGTTAATCTAAAATAATCTCTTTTAAACCTTACGTTTATTTTTATACATTTTAGTTGGTTGAATGATAATATGGCATGCTTAGGCAATACTTCATTTTAAGACTAAGCTAGATTTATTTCTTGCAGTGTATAAAACACCTATACCTCCGACTTTATAGCATAATCTAAAAAGCATACCATAAGAATGTGTAAGACTTTTCTAAAATTCTGGAACATTAACTGTACTTTTTTAAATAAGAAATACCTTTATATAGTAGGAGGAATACAATAGATTGAGGTGGCATGCGTGAAACGAAAGGGAATCAGCCCAGTTATAGCGACTGTTATTATTGTGGCAGTAGCTATAGCAATTGCAATCGCCGTGGCCTTCTGGATGACTGGTATAATAGGTCTATTTACAAGATTTGAGAAATTAGAAGTAACCTACTGTTACGCTGAGTGGAGTGACGATAGTTGGACTGTTAAGCTTAAAGTTAGAAATACGGGCTCCGCTGACGCCACTATAGTTAATATATTCATCAATGGTAAACCATATACCGCATATAGCCCTACTCCAAGCATTAGCCCAACGATACCAACTGACGGCTTACCCTTAAAATCCGGCGAAGAACAGGAGTTCACAATAACCCTCGATCCGGACGCTGGATTTGAGCATGGTATGAGCGTGGAGTTTAAGATTGTAACTGCGAGCGGTCAGGAGTATCCGAAGATGACAAATCTACCATGAAATCATACTATAAGATTTTTTTAGTAATTGTAATTCCTTTTCTAATTAGATTATTTACATGGTGTTTTTTAAGTAGGATAATACCATTATCGAACTATGATACATTCGTATATTTACCCGTTGGTAGCAGGTATATTAAGGGTATCTTAGACCATGATGTATCAGTACTTCTATTGAACTGCGAGCATCCGCCGCTGGCTAAACTGTTAATTGGTCTCTCGATATATCTATTCGGGTTCACTAATAGCTTTAATGCCTCTGTATTGTTACATGCAATGATTTCCTCGATAATAGCTTATTTTATCTATTTGATGGGAGCAAAAAATAGCGAAAGAAAGGGTCTGCTATCGTGGGTTCTCTTCACATTTGATCCTTTTTCTATTCATTGGACTATTTCATGGCTAGATATACCTATGCTAATGTATATGACCATTGGAATATACCTCCTATACTATACAGACAATAAGCATAGGTATGTTCCTGCCGGAGTAATGTTCGGCTTAGCTTTCTTGTGTAAATATACATCGATTTTAATACTTTTCATATTCATTATGCTTTCCCACTTATTTAAGGTTATAAACATTAGATACTCCCTCAAAGCGATCGCTATTGGACTAATAATACTCCTTTTTAATCCTCAGTTCTGGGTAGGGGGGGCCACATTTGCAGAAGTTGTTGCGAAAAACCGCAAGGTAGGAAATTTAAGTTATCCAATCATCAGCTTCCCCTTATTTAATAACCTATCCTTTTTCTGGATCCCCTCATATATATGGTGTTTTTCTAGCTGTAATTCCCATGTGCTTCCACTGGTAACTCCACTCATATGCTTCATAGCGTTTATATACAAGAAAGTTTTGCGGGGGAGTGTTGGCGTTGACTATAAGGCATTGTTGTGGCTCTCTGCCTCACTGATTACATTGTCGATCCTCCCAAAGCACTACGTATATTATAATATTGTCTTAATTCCTCCACTAGCATTAATTACATCAGAAGCTATTCTAAATAGCAGGAAAGCTAGAATTGGTATTTTAAAGCGAATAGTATTTATTCCAGCTAGCTATATGATAGCGCTCTCACCACTGCAGTTAATAATTTCGATAATGTTTCCCACAGGATGGTGGTTCCTATGGGATGTCATGAGAAACCCCCATGTTATGGGCTGCTACTCAATAATAGCATTTATTATATCAGTGATTGCGTTTACATGGGGGATCCTCTTTGCATTCATATTTCTTTGAAAACTAATGATATGCATGCCTAGTAAAAGGAAAACTTGTATTATTGACTTATCATTTTTAACAGTCCTTTGTTTACTTTTAGTTAGAGGAATATTTGAAAAATAAAATGCTATATTCTATGCATCAATGAATCCAGTCGAATCCTAGTACAGGATGCTCCCGGAACATGACTGGCATCGACATCTGTACAACCATGGTCATCGGCCATATTAAGGCCTCAAGATATAACCTCATCATTCACTATCCTCTGCTTTCCTCCGGGCCTACAGTAGTATATGGCTGTGGATACGTATACTTTGTCACGAATATGTAGTCTATTAATATTCCTCTATGTCCGCCCGGAGGTGGGTCAGGATCTGCATATATCTTAAGGTATCCCGAATCAGGTAACGCCGCATCTAGTGTTTTATAAATAAGCTCTCCCCTATATTTTCCATACACCCTTCCATTTGATGTCCAAAATTGTGCTATACGCCACTCAGAAGTTATCTCAACGTTGCCTTCATAGTATTCTCCATCCACGTAAACGCTGTGTTGCTGGCCATAGTCCCCTAACCTCTGCCCGAAGTAAACGTTGTACTTAAATGATACGTAAGAATCGTCATTTCCTACGGCTACCAGATCATCCATATCTTCAGCTACATCTTCCCCATATCCTCTAACATTATATCGTACTCTAATTCCCTCAAGTCCATTTAATCCTGATGTGCTGAATTTTGATATGAGGAATCTTCTAGGGCCTCCGCTACCGGATTTATAAGTTACGTTTAAGCACCATTTATCATCGACGTAGGTTATGCTATAGTATTCCTCATACCCACTAGGCACAATCCATTTATCTAAATCCCTGAAATCATCAAAGAACTCGAAGACTGCATCACCATCTCCAGCATAACTCGCATGCTGATTGCCATAGTACATATATATTTTAGTCTCACTTGAAGCAGGTATCTCCGGGACCTTTACCCATATAACAGAATATCCCTCCGGATTATTCCAGTACTCGATCCAATATGGTAATAAGGTTATCCCATCCTCTAGTGTAAATCTTATGTCACTTCCATCATCTTTAGCTTTAGAATAATCGAAATTATCTCTATTTAATATGACTTCGACTTGAAAGTTTGAAAGAGAAGTACCGCTTCTCTCTTCTATTGTTATAGCCCTTCTATATCTCCATCCAACAAGCCATGACGGCCTATAGGATTTGCTCACGGCAATACTCTTGGATGATACGTAACCTCCAGAGGTGTGTATCTTAAATTCGATCATTTGTCCAGCATTTACTCTTAGATCCATTACAATTATTATAGCTTTTTCGCCGGGATTTAGAAGATACGGTTCTTCAGCCTCTGTATTAAGGGGATACCATCTTCCGCTACAGTTCCAGACCCCCCATATGTTCTTCGGATCTGCGTATAGAACATCTATCATTGATGGACTTGTTCCAAAATTCTTGATTACTAGCTCTATGTGGTCTTGGGTTTCATAGATCGCCGTAATTCTAACATCTTCGTATCCAGTAAATAGGCCTACTAAACCTGTTAACCAATACATAGCTGCAATCGCTAAAGCTATAACAATTGCAATCATTATAATGGTTGCAACTACAGGACTTATACCCACCCCTTTAGGAGAAGTTTCATCGTATCCGGTCATCAAGGTATTAGTAATAATTTAAGCTTGATATATATCTATTTTTTAGTTTAATTAATTAATAGAAATAGGTTATTTTAGAATATTTAGATTTACTATTATTATTAATAATAATGTAACGTACTCCAAATTAGCTTATCCTATCCCTCTTCCGTCCATTCCATATGGAATTTATCGGGATTATCAAAGTTTGTTTCATATAATGGATCAGAGGGGGCTCCTTCTAGATAAATCTTGAAATAGTCGAACTGATATATTGCCTGCTCTCCTGTATGTGGATCCTCCCAATAGCCTATTCCCACGTAGAATCCGTACAACGTAGAGCCGCCATCTCCTATAATATATCCCCCTGCTGGCTTCCACGATTGTCCGCAGGGACAATCACCTATGCTATACCACGCTATAAATTCGTTTTCTCCCTCTCTCTTAATTTTTACTTTAAATATATACCATGTTCCATTAGGGTAACAGCAACAGGAACATGTAGGAGATCCTCCGCTGTAATAGCAACGGGTGCCTGAATAGAATCCTTTTGATGACCCATAATCTGTAAACCAGCTTAGACTAGTATAGCATGTGCTAGTCCAGTATCCACCTATTCCCGTCCATGCAGCATACCCGTTCCCTGATCCATCATAACAGAATATAATCATTATATCATCATTTCCTTGGATCCATCTAGCTCTTAGCTCTATTATAATAGTCTGCCCAATCTCCATGTCTTCCAGAGTCCAGGAATCAAGCCTACAAACATATATATGGTATGATGGAGATCCCCTCTCTGCACTCCATTGTGCATGACCACCTTGTAAAACCCATCCGTCAATACTTCCTTCAGCCCCGCTTCGTAGAGTCCATGATCCATGAAGCCTATAAACGGTATTAAGCTCTTTATAAAACTCTAGTCCTAAAGTGGTATGTAATGTTATCTGATGGGAAACACCTGGCTGAAATATTCTAGCCATTTCACTCTTATTTAACTCTAGCGTGAAAAGTAGAACTATTGTTTCACCAGGTTTTAGGTAGGCTATTTTCTCGTTATTCTCGGTAATCGTTCTATCTTCACCGTTTTCTTCATTATATGCTCCCGTTATAGTTCCATGATATTTCCCATCTAACATTACATAATCTATAAAAACTTGATCTCCGCCAAGATTTTTTACTCTAACATAAAGTAAGCTTCCACCACCTTGAAGCTCCCCATATATAGCTAGTTTTATAGGCCTAGTTCCATATCCGATAGCTCCTAATAATCCAGAGATCCAGAAAGCAACAGCTATTCCGATAGCAATTGCAACAGCAACTATTATAACGGTTGCAATTACAGGACTTACAGATTTTCTATTTTCAAATATCTTCCCACACATGCTATTTAAATACTTCATGACCTAATTCTCTCATCAATACCTTATATTTTTAATGTTACATTATTTCTATAAAGTATCATGTAATTTAATATTTAACCCCTATGTCTTGACTTTTATTGTTACAGCCTTATAGTATTCGTGTCCTCGTGCCGTTTTTATCATGATTTCATGAAACGTCATGGGTGAAAGAATTCTTTTTAATTGCCCATTATCTACGCTTAATTTAAACCACACCTCTACCTCCTCTCCAGCCATAATATATATTTTATTTTCCGACTGTATAAGTCTGCTTTCTCCTTTCTCGTTTATAGCTGACACTATCAGCGCCTCATACTTTCCATCCAGAAGTATGTACTCAATTATGGAGGTTAATAATCCATTATTTTTTATAGTTATTTTAAATATTTGTGTTTTATTATTATAGTAGAGCACATCGCTTAAAAGTATTATTTCCGGGTTTAATTCAAACATTAACTTTGAGAACTGGCCTATTAACCAAACAGCTGTAGCTATTGATACTGCAACAACTACTGCTAATATTATTATTGACGATACCGTTATGTGTACACCTTTAAAATTCATTAATTTTGATTTCTTTAACAAGCTTATATATCTTTACACCATCTTTTTATGATCTATATAATATTATTTCTACTGACTTATAAGGAAATAGTTTTCCTCTTATTTCACAAGTTTTAAAGTTGCATATATTATCAAATAATGATTATTTAAATTAAATTGACAAAAATATGTAACATAAGAAAAATGATCCATCAATATAACACTTCGATTTTAAGCGTTGCTTATCAGACAATTATAGCTGTAGCTATAGTAGCTAAGTTCCTGTATTTCCGACCTACTTGACTCTATCAAAAATATTATTTTATCGCGCACAGTATTAGTTATAGGTGACAGCATCTATTTGAACATAATTATAAACTTGAATGTATGTAGTTTATGGAGAAAATTGAACATTTTAGGCTTAAGGAAAATGATTTTAAACAGCTACGCGAGCATATGAATTTTTACAGTTTTTATAGACCTTCTACTTGCTTTATTTTTTATAAACTACGATTTAACTCTTCAGAAATTCTCCTGCCTTCTTGGTCAATTTAAATCCTATCATAGGTCTTCCGTTTACGTATACAAGAGATGATATTATTAATCCCTTCCCTGTTAGTGATGTTATAGTTCTCCAGAACGTATCCCTAGGCAATCCACTCTCCTGCATTACTGTTCTATGATCTATCTCGCCTCCGTAATAGGATATGAGATGTAGTATTTTTCTTTCATTCTCTGTTAACTCTTCCTGGGGTTTAGGTATCTTAGTAACCTCTAATGGTTCACTAAGTCTAACCGGTTCCTGCCTCACCGAGATGAATTGCAACGGTGACTTTTCCTCCTTCTCACCATACCTTGAATATATTTGCATGACCTTATCATATATGGTCATTTTAGTGGATACTGGCTCAAATCTAGTTATAGGCACTAGCTTCCTTATGATATATTTATCAACGTCTACACCCATCTCCTTTAACTCCTTAAGTGCACGCTCATACATTTGATCAGGGAAGTTATAGTAGCTAGCTATATAAGTAGCTACATCCTTCATCTCAATGATCCTCCTCTGCCATAGCCAAAGCAGCACAGTCTGCCTTCTAGCAATTTCCTCTAATATTTGCTCTCTTGTCCTGCCAGTTCTATCAGCCAATAAGTTTATTAGATAACTATCTCCAACTATCACATGTTTATCGCTTCTCGGATCCCATTTAATGAGCTGCCTATACTTTTCATAATCCTCAATCTCCCATAGAGCCATAAGCCTTCTTCCAAAGCCTCCCTTCGGTAATACTGTTCTTGCAACATATACAACCATGTTTAGCATTGGAATATATGGCTCAGATATGTTCATTGGCGGGCTCATAAGCCTCCTAATAGCATTCTCTAAGCTATCTGCGTGAAATGTAGTTAGACCTCCATGTCCGGTATTGTGTAGAAGTATTGGGTTCTCTCCTCCTAGGAAAGCCTCGCTTTCGGGCACTGAAACATCGTATACGTACCCTCTATATTGCTCCCTTACGATGTCAACTATTGGGAGAAGGACAATCTCCTCATCGATTAAGTTATGTATTCTGTCTATAATCCTTCTATCCTCCTCCGTAGGCTCTCTTGTCCTATTGTTCAGAATCCACTTTAACACTTTTAGTGCTATATCTTTCCGTACGAACTTCTGCCTCCTCTTATTGTTGAGCAGTATATATGTATATTTTAACGGCATGTTTTTCGGCTTCAGATTAGCATATAGTCTTCTTAATGCATCTATTGGAACTCCGTTGCCTAGGAATGGTTTTCGAGATTTCTTATAATCTATCGTTATGCTGTAGTATTCGCCCTCCCTCCTTACCCTTACGTTGAAGCCAGCTAGTCTGGCTAGCCATGCTAACTCCTGAATGAGATGCTTATTCTTCTGCACTATTGTTAGCTGGTGGGGGCGTTTTGTACTTCTCCTTGCATCTGCCCTTAATCCATCGAAAAAGGTTTTAATTACACTCTGAGGAGATGTCCACAGCTTCGACGGCACGTGTTTCTCCGCATTTCTTCCACCACATAGGCTCTTGAAAAGATACGCCAGTAACTTGTTATTGTACTCCACTATAACGTATGATCCTCTATCCTCAATGTATGGAGTATCGTTGAACTTCTCCCCGAATATCCTGACTATTCTATCGAATACGTCTTTCTCTCCCTTTCCGAGTGAGAATACTACCTTTCCGCCTCTATTATTTAGCTTCACGCATCCATCGGCTAGGTATACTCCGAGGAGGTAAGCTAGATCCTCATCAAACCTTAAATACATTGGTATGGTTTTTCCTTTTGGCAACTTCAGGTAGGCATCTTTAAGTGCCTTTAGGCTGATCTTGTTCTTTAAATATGTTAGCGGTATAGGATTCCTCTTAATCCCGATTACAGTTTTAACTTCTTTTGGAATATTATCGACCAGTATCCTATCGTGTTGCGGCAGTAGGTCTACCATATTTACGGTAGGATAGCTCTCTGCCCAATTCTTCTTTACAAACGATATCAGTAGGTCTCCCTTCTTTAGATCCTTAACGGCTTTTGTTCTGATTTTAAGAGTATCTGAATCCATCACGAATACGGAGTGGGATTCCGTTGCCCGAACCTCTCCTCCAACGTATTTTATTCTATATATTTCATCCGCTCTATGCCTTAGCACGTATCTGATGGGTTTAAAGCATGCTTTCCCTCCATCTATCGTTAGAACTTCAACGCCGCTTACGGGTATAGGTATCCTCTCAACTCCCTCAGGATAGAAGCTATCTATGAAATCGCCTATCTTGACTAGCTTAACCTCCCCTCCCTTCCTGATGAGAATCGGAGTGTCGCTAGAGACGCTCGCCATCGCTTGGAACAGAACGAAAGCCTCAGCCCCTCTAATTTCTCCAACTATTATGTAATCCGGCCTATATCTAAGTGATACCTTAACTAAATCATAAAGAGATATTTCTCCTAGCTTGCTTTCACCTAAGCCGTAACTTTCTCTGCTTATTAACTGTACCCAGTTCTCGTGAGGTAGATTTAGTTCAGCAGTCTCTTCAATTGTTACTATCTTCATTCCAGGTTTAATAAATAATGCCACAGCGTTCAAGAACGTCGTTTTACCCGCAGCCGTTCCTCCGATTATCATTAATGTCATCCTATGTTCAAGCATTAGCCATAGATAGGCCGCAGTCCAAGTATCTATATTTCCTGAATCTATCAATTCTATTATTGAGAACGGCTTCTCTCTGAACTTTCTTATAGTGAATGTACTTCCTCTAGGTGAGACCTCCTCTCCAAATGTTGCAGCCAGCCTATGTCTTCCAGGCAGCATAGTATCAACTATTGGGAAAGCCGCCGATACGTGCTTCCCTCCTAGATGCGCTAATTTAATTATGAACTCCCTCAGGTAATTCCTATCTGTAAAGACTATATTTGTGGGTATGCTCTCATACTTTCTATGCCATACATGTATCGCCCTATTTACTCCATCACAACTTATGTCCTCCAAGTTCCAATCTTCCATTA
>QMRD01000022.1 GCA_003649225.1 Thermoprotei archaeon
AAAAGCCGCAATTCTATATCCGCTGCTCTCGTTTCTCATGATATGCGCATATTTGGTGTACAAGGAAAAAGTATATGTACTGTTTTCTTCGAATCCCTTCCCCTTCATCACAACTTCCCTGATATTTTCGCTAATAGGCGCCTTCATAGAGGAAAAACGTCCAAAGAAAACTTTCTTCCAAAAGCTAGAGGAAGGTGGAGTAAGAATAGATCCAGCCTATGTAAAAAAGGTAAGCCTACCCATAGAGTGCCCAAGGTGTGGAGTAAAAATATACAGCAATGCTAGATACTGCTGGAGATGCCTAGCCGATCTATACCACCTTATTTATGCTAAAAATAATAAGTTATAGTCTTTTCAGAGCAAAAACCTCTGAACCCATGTACTTAGCGCTATAGCCTAGGTAATCCTCTATTCTCAGTAATTCGTTATACTTTGCTGTCCGTTCACCTCTAGCTGGAGCACCTGTTTTTATTTGCCCACAGTTAAGGGCTACTGCTATATGAGCTATCGTTACGTCTTCCGTCTCTCCCGATCTATGGCTAACTACTACCTTATAATTGTTTTTAAAAGCTAAGTCCGCTGCTTCGAGAGCCTCAGTTAATGTTCCTATTTGATTGACCTTTAGCAATAACGCATTAGCAGCTCCTAGGTCAATACCTTTCTTTAATCTCTCCATGTTTGTCACAAAAAGATCGTCTCCAACTATCTGAATTCTATCGCCTAGCTCTTTAGTTATTAATGTAAAGCCCTCATAGTCCTCCTCATGAAACGGATCTTCGATTGATATTATTGGGTATTCATTAACTATCTCCTTATAGAGTTCTAACAATTGCTCCCTGTTCAGATATTTTCCATCTATGTAGTATGCTTCTTTTTTAGCATCATAAAAGCTTGAAGCCGCAGCATCTAATGCTATGAGAACATCTGTTCCAGCGTCATAGCCAGCATTCTTTATTGATGCAACTAATGCATCTAGAGCTTCTTTAGTGTTTTTCATAGGCGGAGCAAAGCCTCCTTCATCACCGACATTTATAGCGTTCCTTCCATACTTATCTTTCAGGAATTTCTTAAGTTCATGGTAAACCTCAGCCCCTATTCGAAGCGCGTCCCGGAAGGTATCAGCGCCGACTGGCACTACCATAAATTCTTGTATACTTAATTCATTGCCAGCATGCTTACCTCCATTCAATATATTCATAAGTGGCGTGGGGAGAATACATGCTCTAGATCCTCCGAGATATTGGAACAGCGGCATACCGTATGTGTTCGCTGCCGCCTTAGCTACGGCAAGAGAAACAGCAAGTATCGCATTAGCCCCCAATTTAGATTTATTTTTCGTGCCATCTAATTCTATCATCTTATAATCTACCTCCTTTTGCCTCCTAGAATCCATGCCCAGTATCTCAGGCGCTATTATTTCAAGAATATTTTTAATGGCTTTACTTACCCCCTTACCGTGATACCTTTTTCCTCCATCTCTTAATTCCAGCGCCTCATGGACACCTTTAGATGCTCCCGCAGGAGCAGCTGCACGCCCAAATCCACCTCCTAAAGTCGTTACCTCAACCTCTACCGTGGGATTGCCTCTAGAATCAAGAATTTCCCTTGCATATACTGAAGATATATCAAAGTCGGTTATTTCCTCTAATTGGAAAAGCTCTATGCTCATATAGACGCACCATTTGAAAAAACACCGAGAGATTTTTATCTTTTGCCCCTTTGACTATTTCTGAGTTAGCAGGCAGAAGAAGAAATAAACCCAAATACAGGCGAAGCAATAATTCCTGGAGATCGATAGAGAGAAAATAGCTTAATCCGAAGTGTATTCAAGAGCTTATAAATAGTGGTGTTAATAAGCTTGTTTGATAAAATATTAGTGAAGGTGGTGTAGTGGGCTATATTGGTGTAAAGAAAGACTGTGCAAATGATAATGAAGTTATTAGTTACTTGAGGGAAAACGGACTAAGGTGCGGTAGTAGGATAAAGCTGGAACTTCGAACGAGGATGGGGTGGATAGAATTTATAGGATTTGAAGTATTGGGTTTCGTTGAAGGATTAGCATCTGTTCTAGCTAATAGGTTTCAATGTCCTGCGTTTGAGTGGGGTGAGCATACAATATTGGGCGAGGTAAGCGCTAAAATATGGAATGAAGCGGTGAAGGTAGTATATCCTGATGGAAGCTCAGAGATAATTGAAGTACTTATTCACGATGGATTTCTGGATCTAGATTTACCTACTGAAAAGGTTAGGGGGCTGACAGGCAGAATAATAATTCATGGACTAGAATTCAAGATTCCTTTGGAACCTGATGATATAGAGAGAATACTTCTCATAGGGAGAAGAGGCATAGAAAAAATTGAGAAGGCAATAAATGTTTACGGATATAGTAGATTGCTGAGCCCAGGTGCTTTAAGCAAACTTCTTTCTCTTTCATTAGAGGAGGAACGTAAAGAGATAGATTGGGAACTTGGATAC
Organism: Thermoprotei archaeon; assembly: GCA_003649225.1. Lineage (GTDB taxonomy): Archaea > Thermoproteota > Thermoprotei > Thermofilales > B9-G17 > B9-G17. Next base: position 2,476 of record QMRD01000022.1, read on the forward strand.
GTTATTATTATGCGGGGGAAGAAGATAACCACTAAGTCCATTAAGGAGTATATATCTCTTCTCATAAATACGGAGAAAGAAGAAGAAATACTCGATATATATGATCAAGCTCCGCAAGAGTACAAAGAGCAGATAGTGAATATGATTAATGAGGCAATAAAAGTTTACTCAGAGATAGGAGAGAAGAAAAAAGTTGAGTTTGCGGAGAAAATCCTGGAAAAAATCGCCGAAAAAAGGGAGGAACATTAAAAGACATAGCTGAACATGAAAGCCCCTATTCTGCGCATGCCCTCCTCTATTCTTTCTTCGGGTTCGCTGACAAATGTAAGCCTTATATGTCCCTTGCCCATTGAACCGAAGTGCGAACCAGGAATTGCAACAACGTTCTTTCTATAGAGTAATCTATTGCAAAATTCTTCATCATCACGGTTCATTTTCTCCAAATAATACCTAATATCCACGAAGAAGTAAAATGCACCTCCCGGGACTACGGTCTTTGCCTCCGGCAGATATTTCTGGATTAATGATGCCATGAGGTCTCTTCTTCTACGGTACGTTGGTAACACCACTTCACGAAGATACCTATCCTTAACTCCGTTCTCATAAAACTTTAGGAGAGCATATTGACCTAAAGTATCTGGCGCTAGAGTAACGTATTGCTTAATTTTCTCCATGGCTTCGATTACTTCACTTGGCCCTGTCGTATACCCAAGCCTAAGTCCCGGTATACTGGCCTCCTTAGAGAAGGTATTTATAGTGATAGTCTTCTCCCTGGCACCGGGGAATGAATCCACCCATACATTTTTCCCCTCATAAACTATATGTTTGTATGCAGCATCATAAATTATCCAGAAATCCTTATCAATCGCTAAATCAACCAGAGTCTTAACGAAATCCTCCCTAATAATTCTACCAGTAGGATTATCGGGTGAAAGTAGAATGAATGCTTTAGTTCTTCCTGTAATTCTCTCTTTAAGCATCTCCGGGTCAGGTTGATACCCGTTCTCTACACTAACTGGTAGCGTAATAACTCTGCCCTGCGCCAGCTTTATTGCCTCACTATACCCTAAGTATGTTGGATCAAGTATTATTACCTCATCTCCCTTATCAAGGATAGAGAAAAGTGTTAGAAATATGCCTTCAGTTCCACCATCCGTTATTATTATCTCCTTACCCGGATCATAGCTAACTCCAAAGTACTTCTTCAGATCCTCAGCTATCAAGCTGCGTAGCTCGGGTAAGCCCCTTGTTCCACAGTAACCGCAAGCCCTCTGAGGCATCTCTTTAAGTAATCTCATAATTTCATCTAGAAACTCCTTAGGCGGAGGGAGGCTGGGCGCACCACCGCCAAAGGATATGATATCTCTTTTTCGTCTTGCTTGATCCAGAAGAGCGGCTATACGTCTAATAGGAGATGTTTTGATGAGAGAAAGCCTATACGCGAGTTCAGGCATCCTTACCCCTGGTTTATATTGTTTTTATAAATATATAAGAATTTCCTAATAATCGTTAGAAAAAATAGCCTATTCTTTGACATAATTAATGTATTGCTAATATCTTTGAATAAAACATATTAATTGATACCTATCGTATAATCTATCTCAATGGCAAAGATAGCCATAAGGGAAAATGAGACGTATAGGCTAAGAGGGCCTTTATCGCTTAAGGTACTAGAAGGAAAAATATTAATAGCTGGGTTCACAGCGGGCTTAAACTTTAAAACCATCCTAAAAAGCGGTAAAACTATAGCCTTTAAATCGCTCTCAGAAGGGCTAGTTGAGATTAACGTTGGTACCGATGGGTATATAAAAAGTGTACCCGCTAATGAGGAAGTAATAGATGAGTGGCTAGCAGCATCGAAGGAAATTTTATCAAAGAAAAAAGGCGAAACACTAAGGGTAGTAATTCTGGGTGGAACCGATAGTGGAAAGACTTCATTCACCACGTTTTTAGCTAATAATGCGCTAGCCCAAGGCTTTCGGGTGGCAGTGCTGGATGCAGATATAGGTCAAGCCGACATAGGTCCCCCTTCATGTATATCGTTATCAATGCTACGAGAACACGTTGTATCGTTAAGAGAATGTAGTCCCGATATTATGTATTTTGTGGGCTTTGATACTCCAAGCTATGCTCCTGAAAAGGTCGTAAGTGGAGTATTGAAGATATTAAGAGAAGGAGAAAATCTCTCTCCATATATTACTATAATAAATACTGATGGATGGATTGAAGGTATAAGAGCATACATCTATAAGCGTGCTCTAATTGAAGCTATAGAGCCAAATATTATAGCCTTTATGGGGAAGATAAGCGCGAATACAGCTATGGCAAACTACCTCTATGATTACGATGTAATTGAAGTGCCTTCTCCAAAGGTATATGCTAAAAAATCTCCTCCAAAGAGGAAAGCTTTTAGAGAAAGCAATTACATGCGATTTCTACAGGATTCCTCGATGATAACTCTTAATGCAGATGAGATAAAAATTTTAAATACTCATCTATTTCATGGAGATCCTCTTCCAGCTGTGGATAAAGAAATAATAGAGGAAGTACTCAATACAAGAGTAATTCATCATGAGAAATACAAAGATGAACTTCTAATTATAGTTGCCGACAATATTAAAGTAAACAAGACAAGTATTACTCTCATAAAGATGGCATTACAACATATTGGTAACGTTAAAATAGTCAAAGCTGGAGATGAGAAAAACATCCTAGTAGGTATACTTAATGAAAAGGGATTTTGTGAAGGCATAGGCATAATAGATAAGATAGATTATACGAAAAGAAAAATAAGGATCTTAACTTCCTGCAGAAAACATAGGATTAAGGCTATAGTACTGGGTTTAATAAAAATAAATAGAGACGGCAGGGAGATTGAAAAATCGCCCTATCGTTTCCTGTAAGAATGTGCTTTGATAATTATTTCTGCTGCACCCTCATAGCTCCACTTTGAAGTATTGATAATCATATCGTATAGATCTAAATCCAGCCAGTCTTTCTTGTATAGTCGCCAAACTAAACTCTTCCTATCTTCATCGCTTTCCTCTATCTGTTCAAGAGCCTTCTCTAGTGGTATATTTCGCCTTTTTGAAACGATTCTAGCTCTATCGCTCTTAGAACTCCATAGAAAGAACTTCACGCCAACATCTAAATCTAGAATTAAGAAAGCTATCCTCCCCTCCACAATGACTTTACCTTCCCTAATTTCATCTAAGAGAACATTCCTTATAATTTTGTCTAGATCTATTTCTCCGGAATGAACCTCAACTTGAAACTCCCTAAACGATAATCCTGACTCGCTTACAATACGCCTGATAATTCTTTCCGAATTAACGTACCTCCATTCCAACTTTTGAGATAACAACTCAGCTACGTGCGTGCATCCAGCTCCTAGCATACCCGGCAGAATAATTACGTCTTGAGAAAACATAAGATCACCATGGAATTTCTATATGCGGGCAGTATAATACTTTATCGTTTTCACCAAACCCTCCTCTAAACTAACCTGAGGACAAAAATCTAGATGTCTTCGGGCTAGACTTATATCAGCATAACTCTCCCGAATATCCCCCGGTCTAGGCTTCGAATACACAGGTTCCATTGTCCCTTCCATGTTTAGAAGCCTTATGATTGTATATGCTAGGTCTTTTATTTTAACAGGAGTACCATTGGCAATATTGAAGACATAGCCACCTATATTTTCCTTAAAAAGTGCTTTCACGTTAGCTAGGGCTACATCCTCAACGTATATGAAATCACGCGTCTGAAGACCATCTCCATAAATTACTGGCGGCTTACCTTTGATTACAGATTTTATAAAACGTGTAATAACGCCCGCATACTCGTCACTTTGCCCAGGTCCGTAAACGTTGAAATACCTTAATATTACAGTCTCAAGCCGGTTCAGTGAATTATATACTAAACAGAACAATTCTCCAGAAGCCTTTGAGGCTCCATAGGGAGATAATGGTTTTAAAGGATGCTTCTCGTCTATGGGAAGATATTTGGGATTGCCATACACAGCAGCGCTAGACGCATAGACAAACCTCTCTACACCAGCTTCAACGCATGCATCTAGCAAGTTTACTGTACCATAAGTGTTAACTTGACAATATAATCTAGGGTTCTTTAACGATTCCTCAACACTAATTAATGCAGCTAAATGAATAATCCTCTCTACTCCCTTAAGGGCTTTCTTAATTTCATCACTTCTTATATCAGCAATCCTTATCTCTATACCCATCTTATTCAATTCGTCTATGTTTTCCCTTCTTGCTTTAGACAAATTATCGATTACAACTACTTCATACCCCAACCTATCAAGCATTTTAACAGTATGTATACCTATAAAGCCAGCTCCTCCCACGACGCCTATCATTTATTCTCCCCAAATCTCTGACTGAATCCTTTTAAGATAAATCAGGAATTATAAGTTTCGGTGAGCTCGTTGAAAATCCCTAGGACAATCGAGTGGGTTGACGGTAAAGTTAGGATCCTCAACCAGCTGAAGCTACCCTATAAGCTTGAATATATAGAAACTAGCAGCTATAAACGCGTTATAAGGGCTATTAAGAAAATGGAGATTAGAGGCGCTCCCGCGATAGGTGTAGCTACTGCTTATGGTCTCGCATTGGCCGTTACTAAGATTAGAATTAAGAATCTCGAGAAAGCGCTTAAGAAGTTAAATTCTATAGCTAAGGAATTTATGGAGAGCAGACCCACCGCCTATAACCTATTCTGGGCAGTTAACAAAATTTTAGATGCCGCAAAAACAGCGAAGAATGTCGACGATCTAAAGGATATTGTAGTTAAAAAGGCTCTGGAAATAGCCAGACTTGATGAAGAATGCAACAGAAAAATAGGTGAATATGGAGAGAAGTTGATTAAAGATGGTGGTAGAGTTCTAACGATATGTAATGCAGGATCATTAGCTACTAGCTACTATGGGACAGCTACAGCACCTATGTATCGTGCCTGGGAGAAAGGAAAGAGATTCGAGGTTATAGTCATGGAAACAAGACCCTACCTTCAGGGTGCAAGATTAACGGCATTCGAGTTGAAGCAAGCAGGTATTCCTGTGAAGGTTATAACCGATAATATGATTGGAATCGTTATGAGAAAAATTAAAATAGACTTAGTTGTTACTGGTGCCGACAGGGTAACTAAGGATGGATATGTTATAAATAAGATCGGCACGTTTCCTCTTTCGCTTGTCGCTAGGGAATTTTCAGTACCCTTCTATGTAGCTGCACCTTTCAGTACAATAGATTTCAACAGTACGATAGATGACGTCAAAATAGAGGAAAGGGATCCCAAGGAAATGTTATACATATTTGGTAAAAGAATAGTGCCCGAAGGAGTAGGCGGTATATACTTTGCCTTCGACATAACTCCCCCAGACCTGGTAACTGGATTAATAACAGAAAAAGGAATATATAAATTGCCTATTAAGATATGACCTACTCATAGAAGGTATGTGAGTATCTTGGATAGTATTCACCGTACTCTGCATGTTCCTCGAAACTACTTATTTTTTGTGAAAAATACAATGTAAGAACAGCTAATACTGCAAAAACGGCATTTATTAGTGCTATTATAAACTTAAACATTTCTGGCGCTCCTTTACTTATACAAAAAGCCACATAACCGAGAATCGGTATGTCTCCTACGACAATGGGCACAGGTAGCCAGAAAATTACTGTAACTAGTATCAGTATTACAATGCTTATAATAGCACCCATACGCAAGGATTATCACCGTAGTGGTTTAAATGTTACACATAGAAGCAACTAAAAACTTTTTCGATCCAACATGCCGATAAAGACGATTATCATTAACGTTCGGTAGAAGGCTATCTGTTTACAATTGTATACTAACCATTGAAAGCTGAAATTAAATTGAAGAAAAAGGTAGTTCATTATGCGTCATCAGCCGATGCAGGCTCAGTCATTAATCATTTAAGCCCGCTTTTCATCATCTATTTTGGTTGAGTTTAATCAAGCTAATTAGCTTTTCCACAGCCTCTTCAGGAGTGTGAGCAAAATCTATATACGTACCACCTATATTCTTTCCCGCCAATAGGTCGGCTACTCCTCCGCTCCCTTTGATGACTACAACTGGCTTTCCATAGGCAATAGCCAGACCAATTTCTGATAACGTGCCAGCACCGCCAGATATAGCTATAACGCCATCTCCAGCCACTATATTCAGAAAATTTCTCCCGTGTCCCATGCCAGTAGGTATTACTATATCTATGTATTGATTCGCTTCCCCTCTGCTTACGCCTGGTAATATACCAACAGTTATGCCACCAGCTATTCTTGCCCCCTTAGCTACGGCCTCCATCACTCCGCCTCTGCCGCCGCAAACTAAAATTGCACCTCTTTTCGCTATTTCAAAACCAACCTTCTCAGCCAGTTCGTAAACCTTAGGAGAAATATCTTTACTACTGCCTATGACTGTTATATAGATCTTGCTTCGCATATATTAGAAATCAATATCAGGTATAAAAAGAATAAGCGACAGCCTAAAATACTTCTATAATTTATAATTAAATGTAAGCCGGCTGGGGGTGCCCGGGTTCGCCCGGAGGAAGCTCCGCTTACACGGGGGCTACAACCGCCGTAAGGCGGTAGGGCGAGAGCCCTGGCTCTGGATCAGAAACGAGACCCCCTTTAACAGATGAGAATGACCGCGGCGAAGTCTCTCCGGTAACGGGGGGACGAGCTAACCCGCAGACGATGTTAAAGGAGTGGGTGAAACGGCCAACCTGTAGCAGGCCTCGGTCGGATGATATCCCCGTGTAGAGGCCGAGGTCCAAGATAAATCCCCCAAGTACAGAAAGCGGGCTATAGCCGGCTTACCCCCGTTCCTAATTGTTAAAGCTATATGTTTCTGGCTACACAAGTAAAGTAGCCTATCTTAGATGGAGAATTGGTCACCCAAATGCCTTTTAATCATCACAAGAGTTCATCTTAACTCTGATCGATCATCCC
>QMRD01000023.1 GCA_003649225.1 Thermoprotei archaeon
GAGGAAACATTTTAGGAAGATTTAAATTTGCGTTTTGCTGTCAATTATGGGAGTTAATCATGAGGCTTCATCCTGAGTGTATACCCTGTATGCTTAAGGCTAGGGTTAAGGAGATAGATAGATTTGTTGCAGATAGGAAGAAAGGACTTGAAATAATTTCATCGATAATGAAAGAAGTATTACCATATATTGTGAGCGACGAAATAGGTCCTAAGGTTGGTACGATATCGTTTAGGCTGCTAAGGAAATTGATTGGTGTAGATGACCCTTATTTTGAATATAAGAAAGCTAGCAATGACTTTGCCTTGGCTATAGTTAACTTGATAAAGGATAAGCTCTCCGAGCTAAATGGCTACGAGAAGTTTAGAACACTGGCTTACTTAGCTATAATGGGTAATAGTGTTGATCCAGGTGCTGCCGACTATAAGTTTAGTATAGAGGAGTGGAGGAAATACGTTACTAACGTGAATATAGATTTGGACGATACACTTAAACTCTATAAAAGGTTAAAGTCTTCATCTATAGGTAGGATAGCCTACTTATGCGATAATGCCGGAGAAATAGTATTCGACAAGCTTTTAATAGAATTCTTAATCGATAATGGGGTTGAGGTTGTAGCAGTTGTTAGGGGGGCGCCATTTCAAAACGATGCGTTAATGTTTGATGCTGAATATATTGGATTAACTAAGGTCACTAAGGTTATATCCACTGGTAGTGACTCGGTTGGCTTTATTATCGATTGGCTGCCAGAAGAAGTGGTTAATGAAGTTCTATCCTCGGATCTAATTATAAGCAAGGGCCTAGGGAACTATGAGACACTAAATTACTATAGAGATATCGGAAGGATTGGCAAGCCTATATTTTACCTCTTGGTAGCTAAATGTAAACCTGTCGCTAAGAGTATAGGATGTAAGGTAGGGGATTACGTAGCGTGGCTATGTGAATAAAATTTATTATTTCTATGATTCTATAAGATTGGAAGGTGGTCTATTTGATAGTAGGAATATTCGAGGATGAAAAAGTGGATTACTTCTATCCGCTAACATACACGAGAGCAGTATACGACTTAAGGATAGGCATGTATACATTGAGGGAGAGAATTATAGAGGGGTTAAAGCCGGATGTTATTCACTTATTTGTAAGAGATTACTTAGCTGAGTTGTATAGATGGAGAGAAGGCAAAAAAGGCTATAAGGTAAATGAGGTTGACGACATAGCTGACGATATACTGCTGGTTAATGGAAGGCTCTTAGTGGATCAGCCCACAGCGGAGACTTTACTTAAAGCGATTGCCTCGGAAAGCAATACTCTATTAGCTAAAGGCAATGACATCGTTGCCTTAAAGCTATCCAAGGAGCTGGCTGAGAAGTACTTAGAGTTATTCCTTAAGCCTGTTTCAGCCGAGCTTCTAATCGATTTAAAGGAGTCGGTTAAGGTCCTTCAGTATGCTGAGGCAAAGCTAGTTGATTATCCATGGGACATTGTGCTTAATAACGCTGAATGGATTAAGTATGACTTTGAGAGAAAGTTTAAGGGTAAGGAGTGGGAGGGAGAAGTAGATAAAAACGTGGTAATATATGGCGATAAAGCAAACGTCTATGTGGCGAAGGGAGCTAGCGTCGAAGCATTTACAGTAATTGATGTAAGAGAAGGACCAGTATATATAGGTGAAAATACTAGGGTACAGCCCGGATGTAGAATAGAGGGGCCAACGTGCATAGGCAAAGACACCCTAATAGTTGGTGGAGCTCAGATAAGGGAAGGATCAAATATAGGTGATGTCTGTAGAGTTGGAGGAGAATTTGAGGAATCAGTAATGCATGGATATACCAATAAATATCATGCTGGATTTATCGGGCACGCATATATAGGAGAATGGGTCAACCTCGGAGCATTAACTACAAACTCCGATCTAAAGGATACATATGGAACAGTCAAGGTAACTATTAGAGACAAAAGAGTAGATACTGGCTCTAGAAAGGTTGGATGTTTCATAGGTGATATGGTTAAAACGTCTATAGGAGTAGTCATATATACTGGCAAAAAGATAGGTGTCTCGGCGCATCTTCATGGTGTTGTATGGGAAGATGTACCTTCATTTACAATTTATGCTAAATCGCTAGGCGCTGAACCAACCGAGCTGCTCCTGGAATCCGCTATAGAAACTCAGCGCAGAATGATGTCAAGAAGGAAAAAGATACTTTCAAAGTATGAGATAGAAGTCATAAAGAAAATATTTGAATTAACGGCAGAAGAAAGAAAGAAGGCGGGGGTAAAGAAGGGTAGATTTAAGCTATAATAGCTATGTTTGTCGCATAAATGTGAAATTATTTTATTTTCCGGACATTCTTTAAGATAATTTGAAGCTTTACATAATCTAAAACGTAAATATTTATCAGGGGAACATGGTATTTTAGAGGGGTTGATACAATGGCGGAGCATTTTATGTTGAAAGAATTGAGAGAAGGACCTGAGGCTGTTAAAAAGACGCTTCAATTCTGTGAAAAACTTGTCGAGGGAATACATGATAGGATTGCATCGTTAGGTGTTGATAAAGGATTCATCATCGGAAGCGGTACAAGCTTTCATGCAAGCGTAGCTACACAATATCTAGTAAATAAGTTTACAAAATATCACTTTACGGCTGTGCCAGCATCCGAGTTTGAGGATTGGACTCCTCTAGTAACTAATGACTACATAATCTTCGGATACTCTCAGTCCGGTGAGAGCTCGGATATTATTAAGGCCGTTAAAGTTGCAAAGACAAAAGGAATCTTTGTCATAGGAATAACTAACACTGAAGACAGTACTCTAACAAAGGTCTCCGACTTTTCTCTAGTTACGCAGGCTGGAGAAGAGAAGGCTGTCGTAGCAACAAAAACATATGACGCCCAGCTTACAGCTGGTAGTCTATTAGCATACTCCCTATCGAAACATGAAAGAGCACAAAAATTGAAGGAGCTACTTCTAAAGGATATTGCTAGTAAGCTGGAGGACGTATTAAAGAGAGAGAAGGAAATCAAGGAACTTGCTGAGAAGTATAAGGATGTAGAACATATATACATACTTGGAAGAGGCGTAAATTACGCTAACGCTCTCGAAGCAGGGCTTAAGTTTAAGGAGGCTGCAATGATTCATTCGGAAGGATTTGCCGTTAGAGAATTCCTGCATGGCCCAATACAGCTTGTAGACGAGAAAACTCCGGTTATAGTCCTCTTACCTACTAAAACTGCCTTAGAAGGATCACTTAAAGCCCTCGAGAAACTCAAGGGATACAATGCTCCAGTTATAGGTATCGTGGGAGATGAGGTAAAGGCCGACGAGTACGTTAGGGAAACTATAGTAATACCCACTGTGGAAGACGAGCTATCAGTTCTACCCGTAGTTAAGGCTATCCAAATACTCGCTTACTACCTGTCAGTACTGAGAGGATTAAACCCAGATAAGCCTACCAAGCTAACTAAGGTAGTAAAATACGAAAAAAGTAAATAAATTAATAGAATCTCCACGTGGTTTTTTCTTTCTCATCGTACAACTTTATTCCTAAACTATTTAGTTTATCCCGTATATAGTCTGTCAGTTCATATCTCTTCTCTTTCCTTAATATGCTTCTAACTTCAACTATTAGATCCACTAGCTCTTTGATATTAGCGAAGATACCAACCTCGTGCAGGTGGCTATCCAATACTCCGAATATTTTATTAAATTCTTCAAATAACTGTAGAGCCTTAACGGCTAATGTATAGTTTTCGCTTGGTATTATTTCTTTAAAGGCGATAGTTGAAAGCCTAACCATTTGACTGAAAGCTAAGCTCGTATTAAAATCGTCGTTCATAGCATTGTAAAACTCTTTTCTTACATTGGATAACTCCCTTAATGTTTTTATCTGATCCTCGTCTAGCTTAAAGCTAATATTTTCCTTTATAATCTTCTTAAGCATGTTAACTGCATTGGCTAGCTTATTGTATAGCTTTTCTGCTTCATACAGGCTTTCTTCAGAGAAACTTAATATTTTCCTATAGTGTGCTTTAGCAAGCCATAGTCTAATGACCTCAGGTTTCCACTTCTTAAACGCCTCCCTTAAAGTGAAAATATTCCTTAGGGATTTACTCATCTTCTCCCCTTTTATCGTGAGCATACCTGTATGTAGCCAATACTTTACCCATGGCTTTAATCCTAATGCAGCCTCGCTTTGGGCAATCTCGTTTTCATGGTGGGGAAATATTAAGTCTGTTCCTCCACCGTGTATATCGAACTGTTTGCCCAGGTATTTAGTTGACATTACGCTACATTCTATATGCCATCCGGGACGTCCTCTTCCCCAAGGTGATTCCCACCAGGGTTCTCCAGGCTTTGCAGCCTTCCATAGCGCGAAATCGTATGGATGCCTTTTTTCCTCTACGTATTCTCCCTGATCCCAAAGACTTTTTTCCTTATATCCACTGAGCTTACCGTAGTCCTCGAACATGTCGACATTAAAGTATACGCTTCCACTAGGTGCAACGTATGCGAATCCCTTATCTATAAGTATTTGGATAAAACCTATTATCTCATTTATATGCTCCGAGACCCTCGGATGGATATCCACTTTAATGTTTAGCTTATCTAATGCATCCAAATAATCTTTAGTATATTTATCTACTATTTCCCTCCAATCAACACCTTCATTTCGCGCCTTACTAATTATCTTGTCGTCGATATCTGTTATATTCTGGACATAAAGGACGTCGTAGCCCATAAGCCTTAGGTATCTTCTGATAACATCGAAAGCAACGTATGTTCTTGCATGCCCCATGTGGCTGTAATCATAGACTGTTGGACCACAGACGTACATTAGAACCTTGCCGCTATTAACAGGTTCAAATGGCTCTATTTTTCTAGAAAGAGTATTATATACTTGCAACACAATAGGCATCGCCTTCTAGATTCTATAACATTTCCTTATATACATTCATCTATTTATTTTTGATGGTTTAACTATTACATGACAGCAAGATACGATTATAGATGAAGTGAACGATTTCTTAGTATTTGACAATACTATAGCAGATGCGATAGAAAGTTATCTGCAGCAGGAATAGGATAATATTTTTATTATTATTATAAGGAATAATATTAACTATCTTCTAGTTTTTATCCGTATTATGTATGCTACGGCGGCTATTGCCGTGGCTGTTATAGCGATTATAACTAGTAGTCTTATAGTGGATGACATTATCTCAGCGAATGGATCCTTTATCTCGGTCTGGGTATCTAGGATAATGTCAGGTACCTTTATCTTTAGGCTGTATGTTTTCTGGTTATAGTTGTATTTCACGGTTAGATCACCAGGTATTAAAGTATAGTTGTTTATCCCCATTTTTATCTGCTTACATATTTTTACTTTAGCTAGAGGAGGAAGTTCATCAAGCGATATTAGTGGTTTGCCGTTCTTATCCATTATTCTAACGCTGTTTAGTGTTCTATTCGAGACATTTTCCACTTCATATACTACTTCAACTGTATAGTCCTTGGATATCTTCCCAATGTATCTATTTACTACTACGGCTTTCTCTATGTAGTCGGGCCTGTTAACCATAATTGTCGAGCTAACGTTCCGAGCTAAAGTCTTTTGAGAAAGATTTAAGTATATTAATGACCACTTCTCGAATACCGAGCATGCCGTACCTGTCTTGCTCGATAAAAACTCTACTCGTAGGCCGATGTTTTTGCCTTCCGACGGATGAAATGCAATTTCGTCGTTTTTAGGGATAAATACTACGACTTCCTTGTAGATCTTTTTCCCTCTTCTCACCAAGTTTGCTCTTGTAATAATGTCGGATTCTGTTATGATTCTTCCTCCATGTTTCGGATCATCATCCCATAGACATGGTTTGCTTGGATTTTTCTCTGCCTCTCTACAGTCAAGTAAGTGAACCTTAATTAATGGATTATCCACAGCTGGATTTAGAATGATCTCTAAGTTCCCTACTCCATGAAACCATCCGTCGTCATCTAAATCCAGGTAGAGATAAATATTGCCTAGATTCCCGGGTTTAATTAAAAATTTAAACGCTATGCCGCTATCATTCCATTTAGCCTTTAACTCATAGTTTAACTGAGCATTCCTTGGATGAGTTATAAAATCCTTAATTATTGTGGACCAATTATCCCTGGGTACAATAGTGTTTACTGGATAAAGTGGATACGAGTCTTTACCATCGGGAATCCCGTCGCTATCACTGTCGCTAAGCAAGGGGTTAGATGGAAAGAATATTCCAGCCATAAATTCATCTTTATCGTTTAATCCGTCGTGGTCGGAGTCGCTTCTATTTATGTAGCTTCCGAATCTCACTTCATCCATTGGAAGAGCTGGATCATAATCCGGGAAATTATCTCCGTCCTCATCATTAGCTGTTAATATTCTAGGTTTTCCTATAGAGGGGGCTTTAAGTTTTAGCCATAGAGTTTCATTCCAGCTTCTGAGCATATATGCGTTGAAGTCAAAGTGTTCTCCGAATTTACCCTTCAGCTGTGCAGGATAATCTGCATGGGGATATTCTTCGTAACCGCTCAAATAAAAATCTTCATCGACCTGATGATGGAATTCATGCACAAACAGCCAGGTAATAGCTCCGTCTAGTTGATAGCTAGAGTAGTATCTCAATGTACCTCCAGGACCGTAAACGCTTCCGATCGGATCTACCTCCTCCTTGTAACCCGGTGCCGCCCACAGAGCTACAATGCCGTCGAATGAATCCCAACTACAACCTAGTTTACTGAGTGTTTTAGATACTACTCTCCTGACATTTCCTGGAGAGAGGAACCATCCATTAAATGATAAATGCGATAACGTAATCATGTATGTAAAGTTTATGTTAAATCTTAGATGGGAATTCCTCCAGTAGAATAGTCTAGCTCTCTCAAGCTCAATGAAAATTCTCGATAAATTTCTATCTAAAAGCGTGGTTCTCCTTCCGTCATGTGTAACATCCAGTAATACTATTACCAGTACGTTAAACTGAACATATTTATGTCCACTATTCTCTTTAGGCTGCGATAGCACTGTAGGTTTTAACGAGTAACATGATATCAGAAGCAGTAACAATAGTAGGCCTGCAAGCCTTTTCAATTTTAAACACCACATTAAGATTAAAAAAAGAACATATAAGTTTATCTAAAACTAAATCAACATTAAGAAAACCATTCTTAAAGTTTAGGCTTTATTCTCAGCGACCTTCTTTTGCATATATCTTCTAGTTTTAATGATTATTATCGCTATGGATAATATCATTAAGTATGCTAGTATCAATGAAAAACATTTTGTGTATATTATTTTTTCCCATAGCGGTTTTTTAGATACGTTGAACTCATAGATAGGCGATAGACTATAAACCCCCGTCTCACTTATTGCCTTCACAAAGAAACGTATGTTGTCTCCTTCGTTAGCTGGTATTCTGATAAAGTAGTCTCCGTTTGATGTCTTAAACATTGAAACTGTATACCAAGTACCATTATTGATACTGTAGCATATCATAACGCTAGTGGCATTCTCTACGTTAGCTGTTACGTTTAAGCTGATTGGCCCTAGCTTGAAAATCCAGTCTTCGCAATATTTTATCGACTTTATCGTCGGTTTATCTCTACTTGATATATAAGCTGTTAGATTTATGTACGTTAGGCACGGTCTGTAGATTTTGTCTATATGGTATGCTCCTCTACCGTAGATTGCTATCAACTCCGTTTTATCCGTATTATTCAACTTTATAGTTATTTCTCCCCTTTCATCTGTTAGATTAGCATATTTCTCATACCATGTATTATTATATTTAATGGCAACGTGTATGGGATAAATGCTTACGGGAGATAGATGATTATCTATTATTTTTAATTTAACGACTATTAGATCTTTTTTGAAATCGAGTGACTCTACTTCAATATATGTGGGCTCCCCCCTCAATAGAACAAATGGGTGTCCATATAATACTACTCCTAATCCCCAGCTATGTGTTGTGGTATTAATTTTATGCCTTGATAAATTATTCCAGGGATCATCTGTGAATCTATAGTTTAGCCAGTATAGGAAAGCATCGCCTAGGAACATATATTCGCTTAGCGGCCCGAAAAGGGCGTATGCTTCTAGTATGCCTTCACTTTTAGTTGGTCCTACAGTAGCTATAGATATGCTTCTTCCAAACAAAAAGCAGAGAGCATGGCACCATTCCTCATCAATATTGGAAAAACCACAAGTAGCCATTATATGTACTAGTGCTCCTGGCCCTATTTCTCTAGCGCCCCAATGGTTTCCTTTATCAAAATTTCCTCCTCCTGCAAACGAAAAACCTCCGTGAATCCAGCCAGCTGATAGTTCATAACCTGATTGTATGTGAAACTTGTATTCATCGGCATGTATAGAATATGTAGATGCTAGACCTCCGATGAAGCTATAGCCTCCCTCGTATTTATAGAGTGAAGTAAATTCTTCCCAGTGTTGTGTAACCCAAGGTCTCCAGTCCTTATCTATGCTGTCGAACCCTCTTGCTGGAACCCTTATGTATCCAGTCATGTATAAATGCATTTTTCTAAAGAATAATCTAAGATACTTTATGTAGGTAAAATTACTTCTCGATAAGGCCTTTGGAGGTGTTATAACTGAAACCCATATCTCAAGACCGTTTGTATTATTCCACAGAGTTATTACTCCCTCTTTAAACTTGAAAATACCATCTAGATCCTCGTAGAATCGTGTACTCATATATGTTTTATTATCTCCTTTCATGTAGGGTAGTGGTATACGACCTATTAGTATTGCTCCACATATATTACTTGAGTAATTAAAGTAGAGTTGTTTTAATGTTTCTCTTACATGGAATATATCTCTGAAATTTCTTACAACTATAATGCTATTAATTGAATAAAGAAATTTTATGTCGTCTACGAATATATTTATATGGTCCCTGATTTTATTGAATGTATATTCGTCTACAAGTATTGCGATTGAACCTATTTTGAAGATATTTGTTGGCATTTGCGAATACTTTATTCGCGCATAGTTTTCCTCTGCTCTCTTGATCCATCCATATTCTGTCGGATAAACTCTGAAATTTATCCGAATTTTGTTATCTCTCTCCGATAGTACTATTATTGTATAGTTCCCTGGCACCATTCGCCAGAAGATGAAGGGGTTAATCTCAGGTAGGCTTGCACGTACGTATTTTAACGATTTGAAGCTTGAGATGTCGCTTAAAATACCGCAATGAAGAAGAAGAGTAGTCTTACTGGAGGTTTCCGCGTATATAGCTATGTCCTTGAATTTGAAGCTTTCGTTTATGCCCAGATATAATGTTCCTGCTTTAAAGCCTTGGATAATCTTATCTAAATTTATCCATATCGAGTAGTTTCCCGGATAGATTATCTTGC
>QMRD01000024.1 GCA_003649225.1 Thermoprotei archaeon
CCGTTTACACGCGATAGACTCGGCTTATGTATTCAAGTTGATGCTCCAAGCAAAGTAGATGCTAGAGGCGAAAACTGGATATTTTACGGGGAGAAGTATTCGCCCTTCGGCTACGCCTGGATATTTCCTAAGGATAAAGTAACTAGCATAGGTTTAGGTGCTTTAATAAGCCATATAAAGTCCAACCTTAGGCTGTATCTGGCTAAGCTTAAAGAGTACCACGAGTTCGATTTAAACAAGGCTAGGTTTCACCCCGTCCCCCTATCCGGACCTATAAAGAATATTGCTACTAGGAGAGTTCTACTGGTCGGAGATTCAGCTGGCCACGTGTCCCCGATAACTGGTGAGGGCATAAAGTATGCTATGTTTGCTGGACGTGAAGCCGCTAAGGCTATTTCTATGGCCCTTAGAGGCGATATCTCGGTTAAGGATGTTCGTACAGTCTACTTAAAGGGGTTGAGTAAAACAGTCTTCCCTGATTTAAGGATTGGGAGGATGCTTATGAGGATTGTTGAGAGGAGAATGCTTAAATCCAGCGGTTTATTTAAGGATAGGGAGAAGCTTAGGGCTGTGGCTGAACTCTATGCTAGCAATATATCCCATTTTAAGGCTGCACTCAAATACCTTAAGGCGGTAGTGAGTTGATTATATGGAAGATTTAATAATTATTTTAATAGGATTTACTGCCGGCTTAGTTGGCTCAATGCTGGGGGTAGGTGGGGGTTTCCTCATAGTTCCCCTGCTGTGCCTCCTCCTGTATCTGCCGATGCATGTTGCGGTTGGTTTAAGTTTATCCTCCATCGTAGCAACCTCGATATTCTCCACTATAACGTATTCGAGGAAGAGAATGATAGATCTCAGAGTTGGATTAACGCTGGAGATAATTACGTTGATGGGTGCTATATGTGGCTCACATATCGCCCTCCTCCTCAGCGATAGAGTTCTTAAGGTAATATTTGGAATAGCGTTGTCGTATGCCTCAATAAGGATGATATTTCCATCTAAAGGTAGAGAAGGTAAACGTGTAAGCCTGCCTGTAGCCCTTATGATATCCTTCATGGCAGGAATGGCCTCGGGAATGCTTGGAATAGGTGGTGGCACAATTAAGGTTCCCTTGATGGTTCTTCTATTTAATATTCCCGTGAAAACCGCTATTGCTACCAGCGCGTTTATGGTTGGTTTAACGGCCTCCACCGCGGCGATAACGTATCAGTTGAACGGTCTTGTAGATCCAATGTATGTCGTAAGAATAATTATTGGAATATTTGCTGGAGTAAGTGTTGGATGTAGGCTGGCTTTAAAGGCGAAGCCCATGATATTGAGGAGGGCATTTGGTGTCATACTCCTAACTTTAGCTCTAAGAATGCTCTTGGAGGGGATCATGTAGTGGACGTACAGGTGAAGTACTCGAAGCTACTTAAAGTGCTATCCTACATTACACTGCTTATGGCAGTAGTTGGAATAGGGTTAAATAATAGAAATATGGCTTGGATAGGTGTTATTACTCTTAACATAACCCCAATAGCTGGTATAGTCTACTTAACGTTATCGCTGGTGAAGACCGATAGGAAAACATTCTACTTAGCCCTAACAATACTCTTACTACTAGTGGCTAACATACTAGTTAATGTATTATTTTCCAAAATATAGCCACCTACGTCTGCCTTAAATCCTCACATTCTCTCAGGAGCTTCTAGGGATAGTATATTTAGAGCCTTCTCCATAACTTGGGCTATCGCTGATATGAGCGTTAACCTGTAGGATCTTATTTCAACGTCGTTCGCCAGTATCCTATGTCTATGATAGTAGTTTGAAAACTGTTTAGCCAGATCGTAGGCGTACAGCGCTATGGGTAATGTGGATAACTCTTCAACAGCCCTCTCAACTTCCAGCCTGAATAGTAGAAGCTTCTTTAGTAGCATTTTCTCCTCATCGCTTAGGTTACTAATGGTATATCTGTATTCGAAACTTCCAGCCTTCCTCAGTATGCTTTTAATCCTAACCATTGTGTAGAGGAGGTATGGTCCACTAAATCCCTCAAACTTTAGGATTTTACCCCAGTCGAACTTTATGTCTTTTTCATTTTCAACGCTCAGAATAGCGTACTTTACGGCGCCTATACCGACCTTTCTTGCTATATCCTTAAGCTCGTCCCTAGATATATCGGGGTTCCTTTTAAGCACTTCCTTCTCTGCCATGCCTATCCCCTTCTCCAGCACATCCTTTAGGAATATTACCCTGCCCTCTCTGGTTGACATTTTGCCCTCCTTTAGCTGTATTAGACCGAATGGTACGTGGATGCACCGCCTAGCGTAGTTGTATCCTAGGAGCTCCATTATTTTAAATAGTTGCTTGAAGTGGAGCTTTTGCTCGCTTCCCGTAACGTATATGGCTCTATCAAACCTGTGTTTATTGAACCTGTACTTCATTAAGCCGAAGTCGCTGGTAATGTAGAGGGATGTTCCATCCGACCTCAAGATAACGCAGTTTGGCAGCCCGTGTGGCTTTAAATTGGCTACAACCTCCCCGTTCTCCCCTACGAATGCTATGCCCTTATCTAAGGCTTCCTTAACGATCTCCTTGCCGAGCATGAAGACTTCCGTCTCCCTGACAACTTCATCGAATCTGACGTCTAGGAGATCGTATATTCTGCTGAAACCCTTCCAGCTTGCCTTAAATATCCTGTTAAGCATCTCTAGTGCCTTGGGATCCCTCATATCTATTCTCCTAACCCACTCCCTAGCCTTCTCAATGAGCTTAGGGTCTTCCTCGGAGGCCTTGTGGAACCTTACGTAGAGGTCCATCAGCGCCTTCTCGGGATCCTCTATTTCATCGAGCGGTGGGAGCCCCCAGAGCTCGATGGCTGCAATGAGCTTGCCCATGTGAAGCCCTCTATCGTTCATGTAGTTGCTCCTCACAACATTGAATCCCGTGAATTCAAGTAACCTGGATAATGCCTCGCCTATAATCGTCGACCTTATATGGCCTAAATGCATTGGCTTACCGGGATTTGGACACGAGTAGTCTACGACAACTTTAGCACCATGCCCTAGGTCTATGTCAAAGAATCTTCCGGAGATAATCTCACGCAACAATATATCGGATAGCTTCTCATAGTTATAGTAGAAGTTTAGGTATCCCCTGACAGCCTCTACCCTAGAGAATATATCCGGGGGCTTCAGCTTAGAACATAACTCTTCAGCGATTTCTACGGGGCTTCTCCTGAGCTCTCTAGATAATTTAAACGCCGCTATACATGCAACGTCGGCTACATCACTTTTAAAGATAATCCAGTCATCGCCGACGGTTAATCCTATATCTGTGAATGCCTTCTTAATTAAATCCCTTATGTACTCGAGCATATTGGGCACTTCCAGCCTTTAACTAGAATACCGATTAAACACTGTAATATTTTTTCCGACGTTAGCCTACATTCTAGCTACCTCCACTACTACTGGCACGGTGAAGGTGTAGCCTCTCCTCATAACGGTTAGCATCGCCTGCTCTCCAGGCATCTTAGTCCTAATGGCTCTCCTCAGATCCCTGAGAGTTTTCACCCTATAGCTGTCGAAATATGTTATCACATCGCCCCTTACAAGCCCAGCTCTCTGGGCGGGAGATCCCGGCGCCACATCTATGACGACAACTCCTTCAACATAGGGGATATTCATCTGGGATGCCATTATCTTATCGAGAGTATATCCGTATATCCCTATCCACGGCCGCACTATTCTCCCGTACCTGAGTAGCTGATAGTATAGGAACTTTACCTCGTTTACGGGGATAGCGAAGCCTATCCCCTGAGCATAGGGGATCATCGCCGTATTTACTCCGACAACCTCGCCCCTAAGGTTAAGTAGGGGTCCCCCACTATTTCCCGGGTTTATAGCTGCATCCGTCTGAATTAAATCCTCAAAGAACCTGTTGCCTACCTTTATGCTCCTATTTAATCCGCTTACTACACCGAATGTTACCGATATTCCGCCGACTATATGGCTGAATGGGCTGCCAACAGCTATGACGAATTGCCCTACTTTAAGCTTATCTGAATCACCTAAAACCAGCGGTCTTAAATCCCTCCTCTCAACCTTTAGGAAGGCTATATCAGACCACCTATCTAAATCAACTATCTTAGCATTCTCAACTTCACCGTCCTGAAAAGTGACCTGAATCTCCCTAGCCCCCTCAACTACGTGAGCGTTTGTAATTAGGATACCATTGCTATCCATTACAAAGCCAGCGCCAATGCCCTTCACCGACTCTACTAGGAAGAATAGGTCTAGAAGCCTCACAGTAGTTATGCTAACTACGCTATCCTTAACCATCTCATAGACCGATACCACCGACTCCTCCAAATCCATTAACAGTAACACCTAATCATTCATAATGCCTACCTACAACAGATTAGACAAGAAGGTACTATAATAAATTCTTGTGGGAATCTTCGAGTATTTTTAAATTAAGGTCTGCCTCAACCTCCCTAATAATCCTAAAGTGATTGTCTGCTGTTATAAGCCGAAGTCTATGGTTTATAGCTATGGATGCAACCAGTATATCAATAGCAGGGATAGTCTTTCCGCGTTCAAGCAGTTTAACCGAAATCTCCAAGGCTAGCCTAAAGTCCTCCTTACTAGGGTAGATAACTTTCAGTCCACTAAATTCTAAGGCTTTAGGAAATTCTATAATATTGAAAATAGTGGTATAGCCGGAGATGTTAATTTTCCTCTCCCTATATAATTCAATTAAGACGTTGGTATCGTAGAGATTCTCTTCCATTCCTTATCCCTCATACCCTTGTAATACTCGACCGCTTTTTCGAAGCTGATTTTGGAAAGTCTCTCCTCAAAATCTCTCCCTAAATCTTTCAGGATCTCGCCACACGTGGTAATATTCTCAAGTCTATTTAAATACTCTATAATAGCCTTTCTAGCGATTTCACTCCATTTAATCTCCGGGTGCTTCTTCATTTTCCTATAGATTTCGTCGGGAATGGACAGAGTAATATTGGCCATAATTAAAATATGTGAATACACATATATATTTATATTGTGTGAAAACTATTTAAATGCTTCATCGGCTTGCCTCGATAGCAATTGAGGGAGGAGCATAAGGACAAGTCTAATCGATACGTATTATCCTTCTAATACAGCTTGGAGGCACGTAATCGGTAACGTATACGTCTCTAGATGCCCTATAAACCTTATGTCCAAGCCGCACCAGCTTCTTTACATCGATTTCAAGAACTACGTGTCTACCCTTCTTCCTCAACGCATTAATTTTGGCGGCCTCAAAGCTACCGGATAAATGGACCATCAGCCTCTTCATCGGAAGTATCCCCTTCCTCCTAATGCCCTTCAAGGCTTCAACCGTCGTGCCGTGATAGAGAACTCCCTCATGGACCTCCTCATTGAACTCCAGCTTAACCTTAACGCTATGCACATACCTAGCCCTAATTAAGCCGTCCTTCAGCTCGAACCTACCTTTAGGATCCAGCATCACGATGGCGATCACGTGTTCAGCTGTAAGCCAGCTATACCCCCTCATCCTTATACCCTCAACTAAATCGTCTATTCTAGCGTAGCCCCCGGAATCCAGCTTAACTCCGTACTGTTCAGGAAAATGCCTTAGTATACCGGAAATTAGCTTGCTTAGTTTAAGCCTAAGGTTGGCGGGCAGGAGGAGGACTGTTTCACGCCCGCAGTGCCTATACTCCTCCGTATATCCTCCGCATACCCTACATTTCCTAATGTCTCTGAGAAAAGCCACTGGCTCTACTCACCTTTAAAAGATAAAATAAAATATAACTTTTAATCTTTATACAAAACAACGTATCTAAAGTTTCTTTTATTCTCGATTTTTACCTTAAAATTCCTCCGCAGGACGTCCTCAACGTCCCTGTAGAAGTACTGGTTTGTGAGTCTTGAGGGAGGCCTAATTCTGGGCACGAGCCCCCTAATAGTGCTTAGATTCACGGTCTTACGTACATAGGATATATAGGCATACCTGAGGAGTGTTCTAAGTTTAATGGAGATCTTTTTAGATTTCGTATCCTTAAGAAGCTGTCCGGTGACTAAGAGAACATGGTCGAGAATTTTCCTCTTATCAGGAACCTTTTCCCTCATTATTCCACCAAACCCTATATGCGGGGAGATGCAGTTAATATATATTAGCACGATAAACTATAAAAATCTACCTAAATACCTTTAAGCCATTAGCTGGCAGGAGCTGAATATGGACATTTATTTTAAGTATTGATATAGCTAAAAGACTGGAGAATAAGCCTATATCACTTTATACACACAGCGGTATTACTTAATAAAGTTTAATGTTTATATATGAGCAGCTACGTAAATTTTAGTACAGAAAAATATCGGTGAATGTTTTGAGCTCTAAGCGGCTCGATGAAATAGATATGAAATTGCTGAAAATCCTCCAGGAAAATGCGAAAACCTCATACTCTAAGATATCAAAGATGCTGGGGGTGAGTGAGGCAACAGTACATCTAAGAATTAAGAAGCTTAAGGATATGGGTATAATTAAGAAGTTTCAGGCAATAATAGATCCCGAGAAGGTAGGTAAGGGAGTTATGGCCATAATAGCAATAACAGCCGAACCTAAGAAATTCGATAAGGTTCTTGCAAGCCTGGCTAAGATCGACGATATATATGAAATCTACGACGTAACTGGTGAATACTATGCCATACTGAAAGTTAGGGTTAGGAGTAGGGAGGAGCTTGCAAGGGTTCTTGATACAATAGGAAATATAGACGGTATTCTTTCGACGAAAACAATGTATGTGCTTAGAGTTATTAAGGAGGATACGGTAATCAAAATATAGAGATGGATTAGATAGGGATAATGTCATTCAACCTTGAAGAATACCTACCATATGGCAGGTGGAGGAGGGGTCAGAGAAACCTAGCTAAAGAGGTTTTTAGGACAGTTGTTAATGGAGAATTGCTTTTAGCCGAATATCCCACTGGTGCTGGGAAAACTATTGCATCGATAATTGGCGTACTTAAGGCTATCAGGGAACTTGGCGGCGGATATAAGGTTTTCTATCTAGCTAAAACTAAGAACCAGGCTCTTCAGCCGTTTAAGGAGCTTAAGAAGCTCAGAAATAAGGGTATAGACGTTAACTTCATCTTCTTTAGGAATAAGAAGGACATGTGCGGCTTTAAACATAAGATGAGCTATGATGAATTCATCTATACATGTAACATCTATAGGAAGGAGGGGCTCTGTAGCTTCTACAAGAAGACACTTAAAGAGGATAGTGAGCACTTCAAGGCTCTGCTTGATACAGCCGAGGATCCAATGCATTTTATATCGTTGACTAGGGAGAATGGATTATGCCCCTACGAGGTTGCCAGAGCCCTAGCGGGGGACGCGGAGTTTATTATAGGCGCCTACCAATACATCTTTAACCACGAGATAAGGGACGTTTTCCTCGGGAGCCTTAACTTGGATTTAAACGATATAGTATTGATTATAGATGAAGCCCACAATCTCCCAGACATACTCTCGGACATGTATAGCTACTCCATAAACGAGATAACTATAAGGGCAGCTAAGAAGGAGGTACGCAAATACGGCGGATGGAGGGAATCGCTGGACTTTCTAACCAAGCTATTATCCCTCATTCAGGGCTTTAAAGTTCAGACTAAGAGGCTCGGCTGGATTGAGGTAAATCCTTCCCTTCTGCTATCAATAGCGCCTGAAACTGAGGTACTTAACGAGACACTGCTTAATATACTTAGGCAGAAAGGCTTTGAAGCTCCCTCGAAGTCCTACTTCTACAGGATACATAAATTCATTTTAAAGCTTAAAGCGTATAACCTAGGCTATACTTTGGTTATTCGATCAAGAGAGGATATCCTTACGCTGGATTTAATATGCTTCGACGTGTCTAGAGAAGTATCAAGGATCTTTAATAATGTGCATTCAGCAGTACTCATGAGTGGAACGCTTCAACCAAGGGAATACATTTCCAGCATACTAGGTATAAATCCAAATAAAATAAGAGAGTTTAGGATTCCCAGAATATTTCCTGTTGAGAACTGGCTTGTTTACGTGGCTACAGACGTAACCTCAAAGTATAGTGAGCGGGGGGATTATATGTATAGGAAGATTGCGGAGTATATTAACGTCATTGATAGAGGAGTAGGTGAGAAGTGTGTTAGGTTGGTTGTTTTTCCATCCTATGACCTAATGAAGGCTATAATGCCGTACATCGAATCTAGGGAAATGATAATTGAACGTGAGGATACGAGTATATCGGAAGTTATTAGGAAAATTAGGGATATGGATAGACCGTTAATCCTCTCTGTTGCCGGCGGGAAATTGATGGAGGGCATAGAAATTAGGCATGGAAGAAAGAGCTTAATAAGAGTTGTTGTAGTAGCTGGTCTGCCTTTCCCTGAACCAAGCATATATAGTAGCAAACTTATAGACGTTCTTGCGGCTAGGCTTAAAAGTAAGGATAAAGCCTGGCAGTTTGTCTTTGTTGTTCCAGCTGTAATTAGGGTTAGACAATCGGCTGGTCGTGCGGTTAGGTCTGATAGAGATAGGGTAGTGGTATTTGTCTTAGATAAGCGTATGCTTAATGAGAAAGTACGTAAGTACCTTAGCTTGGAGTTTTCCAATCCGAGGATAGTTAATGGGATTCAAAACCTGGAGAGAGAGTTTGCTTTTATTAATGAGTTTTTATCGCACAACTAGCCATTTTTAATAATCAAAATTGCATTTTTCATTTATTGATAATGATAAAGCATATTTATCACAACATCGTTATTTACATCAGTTAATTTAGCGGGGTGATGGAATGGGAAGGAAAAGGACTAAGGAAATGATTGAACGTGCAAAGCTGGTGTACAGAGTCCTAATGGAGAATAAGGGCAGGGATATTCCAACGAAGGATCTGCTGTTCAGGATTATAAAGATAGACCCTGCTATTGACTACTCAATGCTCTATCAAGCCCTAAGAATACTTAGGGATAAAGGATTCATAATGCAGAAATATAGGGGGAAAGTGTCGTGCTGGACTATCGCTAAAGAGGCGTCAGTATCCGAGCTGGAGATGAAGCTATCCTAGA
>QMRD01000025.1 GCA_003649225.1 Thermoprotei archaeon
GGATAGAATTTCACAGGTTAGGGCTACCGCCGAGAGGATAGGTATTTTGCTCGAGGGATACATGGCCATTACGGTCGTGCTGGCATTGACGATCTATTCTATATTTCTGATAAATAAGGCTCTAGCTATGGCGTCGGTGCCCATGTTCGGAGATGTTACGTTCTTCCTCTTCGGCTACCTCATAATGCCTATTCTATCTGGAATGTTCATATATCTGGCTGATTTAATGCAGCCGAAGTATCCGTCGGCCGATAATAGGCCATACTACGTGTATTTCGGCATAACGCTACCCTTAACATTATTCTTATTCGTCGTATTCACTCTCCCATTTATGCTTCCACCTCCAGCCTCGTTCACCTTTAAACGTATGTTTAGGCCGTTCGTAACATTTATTGAGGACATTTGTAGAAAGACTGGACTTCCAAGAGGCTATGAAAGTGGAGTAGGTTTATGCTTTACTTTTCTAATCAGTTTAACTCCAGCTGTTATAATGGAGGTATATGTATCCATGATCTACAAGGGCATACATACAGGTATAACTAGATTCCTTAGAGATCTAGTGGAGGTTAGGAAGACGGGGCTTGCTCCCGAGAAATGCATCTATAACTTATCCGATCGAGATTACGGAAGATTTAGTAAATATTTGAGGGAAATAGCTAGGCAGATAGGATGGGGTATACCTTTATCTAGGGTATATAAGGACTTTGAGAGGAGGGTTAAGAGCTGGCTTGCCAGAATATCCCTCTTCCTTCTTGTCGAGTCCATAGAGGTCGGGGGAGGAACCCCACAGACCCTTGAGAGCCTAGCTAGCTTCGCTGAGATGATAGAGCTTGTAGAGAAAGAGAAGAGTAGGATGCTTAAACCGCTAATATTCATACCTTACCTTGGGAGCATAATTATGGTTAGCATAATACTCATTCTGATAAGCTTCCTTAACAGTATTATGGCTATAGCTAGGATGGCTATTCCCGTTGAACTCCTGACATCCAGGTTCCTTCCACCAATAATACTAAACTCGTACTTCACAGGACTGACTGCTGGCAAAATTTCCTCAGAGAGAGTTTCAGCCGGATTTAAACATGCTTTTCTGCTGGTATTAGTGGATTTAATTGCCATGTGGGCCACTCAGCTAATAGCTATAAAACTGATATTCTAGGTAGCGGAGTATGGAGAAGAGGGGCATTAGCATAACTCTTAGCACGGTGATGCTGACTGCTATAGTCCTAACAATAGTGTTAAGCATCGCTCTTTTTGCGTCGGGAGTTATTGAGAGTCAAAATCAGAGCATGGAGTTTGAGGAGGCTAAGGTAAACATGAATGCATTAGCTGAAATAATAGAGGAAGTTGCTTCCAAGCTCGGATCCTCGGGATACGTTAGATTAAACGCGAGAGCCGGCGGTCCACACTTCGTAATAACTCAGGAATGGATTACTATATCGATTGAAAATGGGACGTACACCTGGACTCCTCCCTGTTTTCCTTCACAGATAAGATTGATTAAGTATAAGGGGGGAAGCCTAGTATCTGTTAGCGATTACGTTATTTTAAGAGGTAACTTAAGCGGTAAGCCCGTTCCAGCTAAGAGCGTACCCATGCTCGTTCCAGGGGAGGAGTCCATACCTCTGGGATGGGTTTATACGGTGCAGGAGAACGGCGCATGGATAGTTGTAGATTTTGGAAGAATTAGGGTAATTAAGGTTGGTACGTTCGTATTCAGTAAGAAGGGTGGAGCTGGTAGCGAGAAGCTGGGCATAGTGGACATAGTATATATTCATTTGGATTTTGGGCAGCTGGGCGGTGCTGGAGTATTTAATGTTCGAGCCCGTAGCATGAATATTACGAGATATATCGAGAGGTTTAATGGATCATCCCATGTGGATATAACAGCCATTAGGTATAGAGATGGGGAGCAGTATACGAGAACTTATAGAGTTAGCTTTAGTGGTGTCGACGGCATATTGGTTAACGTCGTATATATTAAGGTTGTAATATCTACCTACGGCTGATAGCATGCCCTCGGCTGCAGTCTCCTACGTAATATATGTTACGGTAATGATCGGTATTTCTGCTGCCGTTATATTCTTCTTTATGAGCTATTCAAGCATACTCACTAGGGATTTAATAGAGCCTCAGATGAATGAGGTGGCTAACTACATATGTGAGAATATATTGAAGGTGTATACCCTTGTCAATACCTCGGATTCAAATATGATAGTTAAGGAGCTTAATATACCATCAAACATAATGAATAAGGGCTATTTCGTCGAGATAGTGAAGCTAGGCGAAGTTAAATACTTGGTTTTAAGGCTTAAGGTTGAGCCGTGGACTGAGATTTATAAGCGTATCCCGCTACAGGGAGATATAGCATCAATAGATTATATTGATGGAGAAAGCTTTAGCTATGGCAACGGCTGGCGTGCTTACCAGCAACATAGGGTTGATAGCGGGTATGCTGGCTTAACAAACTACCGAGTACTAGTGTTTGCGAGACGTGAGAATGGTAGAATAATATTAGGCTTGGCTTGGGCTGAGAAAACCTAACGTAGTTGAGTTATTATAGGAAAGTATTATAAAGTTTTTCTGCGTAAATAACTTGGTGTAGAAGACTTGAACGTAACGGTTGAGTACATAGTCATAACCATTATATTTGTGGCGATAATTTCGTCAACAACGTACTTCATTACTAATACTGTTAACACGGGGATTGTCCATATAAGCGAACAACAGCTTGAGGTTAAGGCAAATACTTTACTCGAGAAAATACTGTTAACGCCCGGCGATCCGCCGAACTGGGGTGCTAACACGTCGCTTTCGCCCTCGGATATAAAGTCCTTTGGACTGGCTAAAGTAGGCGGTAAATTGTATGAGCTCGATATAGATAAGGTTTTAAGACTTAATACTACGGGGCGTGCAATACCTAGGAACCTATGTTTAGGTAGAGATGATGTATTGAGAGGTCTTGGCCTCGATCCCCATGAATATGGTTTAATGATAAGAATAGTTCCAGCAGTTAATGCATCACTTAAAATAAGGAGCAACTATACGTACGCTATAGAATTGGATGGAAACCCCCTATTATCGTATCGCGTACCTAAGGTATTCGATTTAATGCTAGCTGATTATAGCTTTAAGCCAGCCCCTAATGCGAACGTTACAGTTACCTATTCCATAAGCTACTTGGAGCTGAGGATCCATCCTTTCAGAATAATTAAGGTGAATAGAGTAAACACTACGTTAACGGTAAGCAACTGGCTTGGAAAAACAAGGGTCGATTATGGGAATTGGCTAAGCAAGGTATTATACCCGAATCCACATGAAATAACAACCTACGGACTTAATGGAATTAAAATTATTAAGTCTGTTAAAATAACTGTTCAGCTCAACTATTACACTATGAAAAACATATACGTATTTAATATCCCAATTGCACGCCAAATAAATGAAAAAGAAGTCTTTAACGCTTCAATTATAGGAAATAGAGTATATATTTCTAAAAAAGCCGCTACTATACCTCAGAACTGGTCTGCATACGCTATAGAGGTAATACCGCCATACTACGTAATATCCGTTAATGCTGAAAGAATAAGTGAAGATGATGAATTTTACATATACGAGCTTGAGTTCAGGGATCCTAGATCCACATCACTAGACTTAATAATATATAGACCCGCGCCTAATGAAAACGTATGGATTAACCTAAAAAGTAGCATTTTAATTCATATAGACTTAATGCCCGTAATAGTTTTTAAGACTGGCGAACCTGCATCCGCGCGAAGAGTTACTGTCGGTAGGATAGTTGATATAGGTGGTTATACATACTATTTTGAGCTAACTCTATGGAGTGTAGAGGAGGGTTAGGGTGAATAGGAGAGGTCAGATCAAGCTTCTTGAAGCAGTATTCTGCGTAATACTTATAGTAGTCGTATTTACGGTGGCCTCCTATATCGTTACGCCGAGCAATCCCTTTCTTGGAAGGAGTAGCAAGAGTCTCGAGATATTCGGCTACTACCTATTGGACAGAATTACATCCACTGATCTATTGGATAAGGTGATTTTCAAGCACGACTATAGAACCTACCTTTGGGAGGAAGAGCTTAAGGTCATTATTTCCGCCTATGTCCCAGTTAATGTATACTTTAATCTCACGATATATGTGTCAAATATGACCGATTCTATTGATGGCATGCCGACGTTGCACGTCCTAAATAAGATACCTATATCGAACGTGGCGGAGAAGGACTTCTTCAATAAGGTTTACGAAGTAGCCAGTGCTACCGTCGTATACACTAGCAGGAAAGGGTATATATTAGTGCTTAATCTCGTGCTGGCTAGGGTGTAGTATCTTGAACGGCAAAGGGCAATTTATGACACTTGCTGTCATTATAGTTTCCATAATAGTGTTGAGTATAGCTGTTGCTGTTCACCTAGCATACATTCAGTATCAGTTTTTCAGGCACGAAAGCTACGCTGAAGTCTTGAAGAGTATAGATAGCGACTTCGGTAGACTACTTACTAGAATACTATCCGATGTTACGGTTAAGTATAACCGCTCTAACTACGGACTCTTCACATATTATAGGAGTCTTTACGCTGAAAGCATGTACAGCTACTGGGTTAAGACACTTATCCTAGCTTATCAGGGTCGTGGAATACAGGTTTCCGCCGAGATGTCCCCCCATAGAACCTTAAGGAATGAAAAGACCATAACGATAGTTATCGATAATGAGGGGACGATTAGCTACTGGAACATACAGCTTAGCGAGGTTAGAATGAATGGATCTATAGTTGAATGCTACTGGTATGCTCCGGAGAGTCTCTCAATAGCGTATTCTAAGATTTCGATTAACATGACTGGTGAGGGCGTCTATGGGTGGATTAAGGAACACTTAATAATGCTTAACTTAACTATAACTGGCATAAAGCTTGAGGAAGATTCAGGACAGTATTTTGTCAGTATAAACTTTACGCTGTTAGATGAAGCTATGCTACCAGTTATAGTTTCGAGGCGTGACGTTGAAATATTGTATTTTGACCCCTCGGTTGACATATCATCTGGTAGAAGCCCTTGGAAGAGAGCGAAAATTGAGCTTGAATATCTAGGGTTAGGCAACTACGTGGCTAAATACGAAATAGATAGTAGCTCTAGAGAATACTTTAAGTATGTAGTTATACGAGTTCTGGATCCTAGAGGTATACTCGTTGAGGCATGCTCCTATACGGGATTTAAGCTAGAGTTTAGGGATAATAGCGGCGTGAATATAGGGGGTAGTAAGGTGTATGTTATTGAGTACGGTATTAACGGTACAATAAGATGTATGTATGATAGTTTAGTTAATAATGCTGGAGAAGCACTACCGCCTATCCCTCCGATACCATATGGACAGTTGAGAGTTAATGAATCAACGACATCATATAATAGGGAGATATTCTTCGATATAGAGGTTTGGAAAAGAGCATTTAAAGAGTGGAGCTTGTCATCACCTGGTGAGTATCCCGTATTGATAAGCGGACGTCCCTATGGACGTTTTAACTCGACTACTAAGCTCGTGTTCTATCTTAACCTCTCCGACGCCGATCGAAAAAACATATCTATCTACTGGAAATCTGCAGCCATAGGATACGTTAGCTCTACGGACTGTAAACTTATACTTGTTAATAGGGATAATCCGATAGGCTTTAATAATAGCGTAGCCTGCTTTATAACGCCGTATAGCAGGAGAAGGTACCTGTATTCAATAAATATATCGGATGATGGAGTATTCTCGAATTTTACGGTTAAGTTTGATCCCTTGACGTATCTTCTGGGAAACTATAGTCTTAGGGGGTTTTTCAATAAGACTAATAGCCTGGATTCATCGTATGTTCTCGGATATATTGCTTATAGGCTTAACTATAGCGTGGTTATAGGCAGTTTTTCAGTCAACGGGCTGGAGTTCGGGCTAAGATTCACCTATGCAGACAAGTACTACTGCAGGATTGACAGCTATTATGAAGGGGGAGACTTTAAGGATAGAGAGTTCAGCGATGTATTCGTGTGGATGTATGGAAATACCAGTAAAACATGCATACGAGTGTTTATATTCAATAAGGAAATTGATGGAATAAGTTTCTCGAACGTAACCAGCTATGGTCATGTCGGGGCGTTAGGTAGTGGAAGCTATACGGTATTCTTTAAAGTAGTAGTTTGGATAACTAGTATAAGCGATGTAAGCCTACTCGGAGACAATTTATACAGTTTCCTAATGAACACGCCCTCAGTAGAGAAGATCGCTATTGAGTAAGCTTTAATGCTATTTAATTTTCCTATGTTTACCATAAGGTATTTATTTTGATACGAATAAAGGTATTGTAGAGCATTAACGGTGAGGTAATGCTACAGGAAATATTTGAGTTAATAAATATATTTGATTTAATTAACTTGATATTCGCTGTTACAGCGATTTCCATCGCTATTTTATCGATATACTTTAGTATTAAGATAACCAGAAAAGTTGAGGATAAAATGAGCGAATTTGAAAATGCCCTCGGGAAGCTGCGGAAGGATATAGAGAACCTAACTACATCCCTGGAGAGAAAGGAGCTTAAAGCTCCATCTGTTACACAGCCTGCTGTGGAGAGAAGAGCTCCTAGACCTAAGGCGGTAGTTGCTCCTAAGGAGAGAAGGGGAGAGTTTAGGGTGAGGAGAACCTATAGGGAGGTAAGCGAGCCTGTACCCGAGGTTAGGATTGAGAGTTTAGGTGATCTGGAGAGGCAGGTTGCATCTATATCGGGTGTTGTAGTCTTTAGCTCGGATGGTATGGTTATCGATAGCAGTGGATCTATTGATGGAGATAAGATAGCAGCATATTTAACGATGTCATATGAATTTCTAGTTAAGGCGGGGGTTTCGCCGGAATATGTAACCTTTGGAAACGATAGCTTTGGCATAATGTTGAAGCTTGATAGATATGGGGATAGCGATATATATGCTTATATTCATAGTGAAAAGATTCTTTCACAGAGAGATATAGATGTATTAAAAAACAGCATTAGAAAATATATTAAGAGATTACTGAGGGGAAGGGCTTGAGCTATAATAGAGAGAAAGAAGAACGTAGCATACTACCAGATATAGCCTACTCGAGTAGGGGTACGATTGAAGTCATAGTATTGGTTAGGCCTGACGGAACCCCTATTGACAGCTATTCCTTTAAGAGCGTTGATGCAGACTATTTATCTGCTGCTACAGCCGCTCTTGTGGGTACGATATCCGCGGTTACTCAGCTTATTGGAGCAAATGAATTTAAGCGCTTGGATGTACTACTTGAAGATAACCGTCATATAATTATCATGCCTTATGGCGATAACTTTCTGGCCTGTATAACTAAGCCTAAACCAAACCTGGGGTTCATATATATCATTCTAGATACATTCCTCAGGTTTGGGAGGAAACGCAGGTGATAAGGAGAATTTATAAGATTGTTGTTACTGGAGCTTTTAATAGCGGAAAAACGACATTTGTTAGAAATCTCTGTGGTAGAATTCTTAATACTGACAGGAGACTATACTTGGATAGAGAAAGAAGCGTGAAGGAAACAACTACTGTTGCCTTAGATTTTGGCACTGTGAGCATTGATGGAAGAACGCTATACATCTTTGGTACTCCAGGACAGCTTAGGTTCAGCTTTATGTGGGATGTCTTATCTAGGGGTATGCACGGGTTTATACTTTTAGTTGATAGTAATGATAGGGATAGTATTCCGATAGCTAAGTTCATCTATAGACACTTTAAGAGCTACGGTAATCATCCACATGTGATCGGTGCTAATAAGCAGGATATTGAGAATTCGCTCCCTCCCGATGATGTTAGGCTTCTCTTAGAAATTCCGGAAAATATCCCAGTGTTACCGGTTGTGTCATTAGATAAAAGTAGCGTGATTAGCGTAATTAGGGTTCTTATAAGAGAAATCGAGAAAAAGGAAATGCTTCAGCATACACACTCCCTGCTCTAATTCTTCTTAAATGTTTCGATAAAAGATTGAGAATAAATAGTAGAAGAAACTAATTATTAGCATGCCTTGTAGGTCGGCTATTGTATTTAACGATAAATTCCTTAAATATGACCTAGGTAGCTTTCACCCATTTAAGCCTTGGCGTTGTAAGAGAGCCGTAGAGATTCTGGAAGCTAAGGGCGTATTTAGAGTGAAAGAGGTAAAGCTTGTAAGGAATTTCACGGTTGACGAGAAATTGCTTGAATTAGTTCACGATAGAGGCTATATAGATTTTGTTAAGAATATGAGCTCTAAAGGAAGCGGATACCTTGACTACGGAGATACCCCGGCCACTAAAGGGATTTTTGAAGGAGCACTATATAGGGCATGCGCATCAATATACTGTGGACAGCTAGTGTTTGAGGGGGGAGTTTTACACGCATTTAATCCAAGCGGCGGCTTTCATCATGCAGGACCGAATTATGCGGCTGGATTTTGTGTCTTTAATGATGTAGCGTTAGCTGTTAGGTTTATGCAGGAGAAGTATAGGATTAAGAGAATTGCTGTAGTTGATATAGATGGGCATCACGGCGATGGAACTCAAAGGATATTCTACGATGAGCCTATATTGACCATATCCTTTCACCGGTATGGAGGCTACTTCTATCCCGGTTCCGGATGGATAGATGAAATTGGCGAGGGGGAGGGGAAGGGATATTCGGTTAACGTCCCCCTTCCAGCTGGAACTGGCGATGATGCCTTCATATACGCATTTGACGAGATAGTTCCGCCATTACTTAAGTCGTATAGGCCTGAGGTTATAGTCGTTCAGTTTGGCGCTGATGGATACTATACGGATCCTCTAGTTGGCTTAGCTTTAACGACACATACCTATGAACATGTCGCTAGGAGATTACACATGCTATCGCATGAACTGTGTAGTGGAAGGCTTGTGATGACTGGTGAGGGAGGTTATAGTGCCGAGGACGCCGCTAGAATATGGGCTCTAGCATTTATGATAATCGCGGATTTGCCTAGCGATATGTTTAACGACCTCAGGGATGATTTTAAAACTACCTCTAGCAATTATATTCTTGAGACGGTA
>QMRD01000026.1 GCA_003649225.1 Thermoprotei archaeon
ACCTTAACTTCATCCGGTATGCTCAGTATCTCCCTAACTGCATCCCTTTGGAAGGAGCCGACGATACATCCCTCTAAACCCATCATATGAGCCGCCAGCAGGAGGTTTTCCACCGCACAGGCAACGTTAAACTCCCTACCACCTATAAAAACAAAGACCACACCAGCCTCGCTAATAAATTCTTGATTTAAAGAAGTCTTCGCCAGCTTTCTCTTAACCTCGGGATCGGTAACTACGATAACTTCCCAGCATGCCATGTTACCGCCAGCAGGAGCCTGACAGGCAGCCCAAACAAGTTTCTCTATAATCTCCACAGGCAATCTTTCACGTTTAAACTTCCTACAACTTCTTCTCCCTTCCAATACCTCGAACATACAATAGTATAGGCTTAAGCTCTATTTATCTTCAAGCTTAAACCAAGACGCCTACTATATCGCCTTAAATCATCTAAGCTTTAAATCTAAGTTTTAGCTTCAATGCTTAGACTAGTTTTCGATGCTAATATTTTCAATTTTACTCTACAGTTCTTTCTCTCGGAAAGCTCTGCCTAGAGAGAATCTCTATACTTAACGTGTCCTCCCGCCATTGGAGATATTGACGTTTAAATCATCCTTCAAGGATCCACTTTGCAATGTCTTCCAAGACCTTCCAGCAACATTCATCCATCCCAGCTAGCTCCTCCGAGATATTAAAGGTAGAATACAAGCCGTGGTTTGCATATTCATACATAAGGATAGCCTTCCTTGTCTTAAGTCTTTTGTACAATTCCTTTGCTCCTTTATAGTCAACGACTACGTCTCTCCTCCCTTGAACTATGAGTGTTAGAACCTTTACCTTAGGTGCTATCTTTAACAGAGATTTTCCTGAAATCTTCCTAAGACCCAAAGCATTCCTTTTCACTTGATTTATCTCCTTTATTCTCGGATAGCCTATTAATATTAACCGTCCGTCCCCCTATGACCTACTATTTTAGACGAAGAGTATTCTTTAAACAAATCTTTCCTTGTTCCGAATTAGACACAGATATAATTATTTATGGTATCCTAAGGCTGCTATAGGCTTATAAGCGACTATATTTTATACTTAATGGTGCCTGAATGTTCAATAAAACTCTGCTCACAGTAATAATTATAGTTCTTATATTACATATTCAACTGCTTCACGCCAAACCTAAGAGCTACAGTGTTATTATATTTAGAGTGTATGGTGCGCCAGGAAAAATTAAAGCTTCAATAAATATAGAGGGAATAGGGACTTATACGAATATTTCAACAAGCAAAGGAGTTTTATGCTTCTATATACCGGGAGGCTTTAAAGATAGAATATTATATGCTGAGCTAACTATTGAAGGTAAATGGTATATATCACTACATGGAGAGCCCACCTATACTAAAGTTTACATAGACGGTAGGCGTAGATGGATTAAAGAGTACCCTGAGGTTCTATATTTAATAAATATTAGCGATTATCCAAGGAATATTTCAAGGTACTATGTTAAGATCACCCTCATAAAGGATCAGGAATATTCGCTTAATGGAACCACATATACTTTTTATAGGGAAATAGAGTTACATCTTAGGAAGCCTAGGTTGTTTATAACTAAATCTGTACGCATTACTTTAGATAATCCATTTAGGATAAGGATATTCTTCAGGAATTTAATATTTAATTTAGATAATTCCGTATTTGTATGTCCACCTGAAGCCCCTGAGGCTCAAGTCTTATTATCTATGAATGTTCCAGCCAGTTCGGGAACATATTCTGATGAGTACATTTTCAATGTATCCTTAATCGACCTACCAACTTATGGAGGATTTTTCGATCTAAGAACATACCTAATTCGTAAGATAGGTAATGTTATAGTTG
This sequence comes from Thermoprotei archaeon, assembly GCA_003649225.1. Lineage (GTDB taxonomy): Archaea > Thermoproteota > Thermoprotei > Thermofilales > B9-G17 > B9-G17. Next base: position 1,867 of record QMRD01000026.1, read on the forward strand.
AGAGATATGGGGAGATGGTCGGCTTAAGTAGGTTCTTAGGCGTAAGCGCAAAGGTATATGAGTATAAGTTACATGCTATTAAGGGTTTACTTAATGCATCATGTTATATGTCAAAGAGCGGTAGTCAAGGATTTAATACAGCTTTAACAAAGGCTGTTGCCATATACTTCGAGCTAAGAAGTAGCTTAAGACATGCTATGCTTCAATCTTTCCTTTATATGCCTATGGTTATTGCCTGCATTTTTATTTTCTCTTCTATAATTTCAAAGATATTTATAGAGAAAAGAAGGTATATTGTTACTGCATTAGTTTTTATTGCTATATTAATGATAATGTTCACATATTCCTACGAATTTAGGCTCTTCATATATACTTGGAGAGAACTGTCAGAACCTTACTCAAGCCTACAGCTTATACCGGGAGCAATAAGATATAACTATATTCTTGCTGGAGCTTTTACATTACTTCTCGGACTTTTCGCTTCAGTTTTCTTCTCCTATATAATACTATCTTCGGATAGACTAAACTATACATATCTCATTTTTAAGCGGAGGAAACTTAGACTAGCGCTCATAATAGTGACTGTTTCCATAGTTTCCTCAGCCATCATAGTTCATGGAGCTTTCATAAGCGGTCCAGTTGAAAAGGTGAGTTACAGGAGCCAATATTCTGAATACTACTTCATCACGTTTTATGGTTACCTCATTAATAGGAAATATATTCAAACAGTTGATGGAATAGTTCTAAAAGACTTAAGCAAATATACCTATCTTAGCCTGGGAGAATATCTCTGGATCTCTAATTTCTCCAGCGACTCTAATGTAGTGACTAAGAAGATAGTTAAGGTAAGCTATGGCGATAAAACAACTTATTTAAATGCCTATGCACTAAATCTAAGCTTTACAGCTAAATATCTAGAATTTTATAGGTATGTTAACGGGTCTATAAATGGTGCGCTGCTTAGTAGCAGGGCATTTAATGAGCTGAACATATCTATTGGTAATTCTATTTCAGTTGACGGCATTAGCTACGTAGTTTCAGGTTATTTCAACTATAGCATAATTAACTTGAAGGATTTGGACGGGGACCCGCTTTTCCGCGATCCAGTTAAAGGCGTATTTGAAGCTCCTGATCTAATAGTTCCATTAAATGCTATAGACTCTACGTGGGCGATTATAAAAATTAGTATAATACTTAATTCGCTCAACGACATATCTAAAGCCCTTACGTATATAAGGGAAGGAGGCACAGTCATCAGGGGAATTGCTGAGCCTGATGGTTTTAATATAGTAGGCTATACTTATAGCTGCCTAATAGGCGGGGAGGGCGGGATAGTGGAAAGGGTATATGTGGATCTTCAGGGCGCGATAGTTGGCGATTGGATCGTACAAGCGGTTATAGTAGCCATATCCGTTCTTATGATATCAATTAATGCTTTAGCCAGCTCAATTGAGAGGAGAAGAGAGTTTAAAACAATTTCATGTCTTGGAGCAAATCCAAGCTATATAATCGTTGAAGTTATATCGGAGGGTGCATCCATAGGTATCATTAGTGGTCTATTAGGATACTTTGTAGGAGAGATACTAGTATTTGCATACTGGAATATTTTAGGGACGGCTACAATGTTTCCTCGAGTCCATATGGGTAGCTTAGTGTTAGCTCTACTAGTATCTATGATTTCAACTATTATGGGTTATCTATTGCCAGCTAGGAATGCTATAAAAAATATTATTCCAAGCCAGCTAATAGAGAGGAGAAAGGGTAAATTCATCAGGACTTCGAGTAGTGAAATAAAGCTTACGCCTATTATTAAGTTAAAGTCTGATGAACTAAACATGTTTAAGGATTTCATGTTAACACGTTTTGTTAGATCATTGAATGAAGAGGGATTATACGGAATACGCATATATGACGTTAGGCTAATAGAGGATGAGAAAGTGCTGAGAATTGTTATGAATGGATATTTCAAGAGCCCATTTACATCCAAGAACATTGAGTTAAATATAATTACGATCCTAAAGCTTGATGAGGAGATGCTTCAGCCAGTTTTTGTAATAAAGTCAAAATACTTAAACCTAATGTTCTCGAGCGATTTAATAAATTTAATTAATAGAATAAGGGAGGCTTTAATGGAGTATATAAGTTTCAAGAAGGAAAAGCTTTTCATAAAGAGGATTCCTGTCGGGAATGCCTAACTTTTTAAATACAGGATAATACTCCTTGGAGGTATTTTCAGTTTTTCACCATTTAACTTAAAGCTGGAATCTTTGTCTGTGTAGTTTATAATCAATATCACCCTATTATCGCCTAACCGCCATGCGGAGATTAGAACAGGTTTTGTCTTTAATTTAACTACCTCTACTTCGTGGGGCAGCGTGTAGATTGATCTCCTAAGCAACCTTATATCGAGTTCATCTTCGATTTCAGCGCATAATTTATCAATATATCCTCCGAAGATGTATGGCCTTAAAGCCCCATACATGAGGGCTAAATTAATGAAAAACTTGATTTCTTTAACATGTTTCTTAAGTACTTCAAGCGTTAGGTTGTGTATTGTTGGGATACAGCCCCACGAGAGAGCCCTCGAAGTCTCTAATGAAAATTGAAGTTCCTTATCATATAGTGGCTTATAGGAAAGCTCTGGCTTTTTATCTTCAGGCCATAGTTCATCGTAAGGAGGTTTATCCGTAAGCATTGCATAGCTTCCATAGAATAGTATGTAGCCATTATATACGTAGTTAAAGAGTGGGATGGGACGCCATTTACCATGTATGGCTCTATACCTGCCGTACCTTTCTGAACTATTATCCAGCACGAGGAATAAGTGGAATAGATCCAAGTATGCCTCAGAGCACTCCTCGGTTGCTAAAATAACATCTCCTTTAACCTCCCTATATATTTCCTCTATTATGCGTCGATACCCCTCAACCCAGTAATTTCCACCGCCCAAACTGTGACCATGCTCTTTATCATAGCAGAGGGGAGGGGCTGCTGCTGCAATTTGATCCAGATATACTCCATCAACTCCGTATTCAAGTACAAGCTTCTTAACCATGCTAACGATCTTGTTCCTCCAAAAGCCTGTATAAGGACACATCACAGCCATTGGGTGATCCATGAATCTATTATAGTGCTCCTCATACAGTTCACCAGCAGAATTCTTAGTAGCATACTTATATGCCTTTTCATCTGTCCAGCTTTTACACGTTGTATCCCATAGTCTAGCATTAACGTAGACTATAGTTACGAAGCCCCTTTCACGTAGTTCCTTAACAGTTTCAATAAACTTATCCTCTCCATCTCTGGGAGGAAAGTATTCGGGGACGTTAACATCGTAGGGATTTGAATGCCACCAGTGCCACATTAGACCTATTCTTCCGTAGGGGGCAAGGTGTCTAAATCTTATCGCTGGATCAGCGACTTTATCACATCTGCCCCTATTCCAGATCCAACAAACAACTTCCTTAAGCCTCTCAGGAAAATCGTCTCTATTTATTATCTTGCCCCGCCTACACCACCACTGCTTTAAGCCCCATCTCCTATACTTATCCGCAGCATCCATCCAGTTGCCGTCAAAGGGCAGTATATGCATGCTATATGGAATCGTTAATAAGCTACTACCAATGCCTTCATCTGGAGGAAAGTATGTAAAACACACACTCTTCCCTGAGGATATTCTTAGCTCCTTAACGTAGCCCTTGCTATCGTCAAGGAACGCTACTAATCCGCTTCTCCCAATACTATAGCCGAAGAACTGCATTGATAGGGGAGACGGATACCTGTATTTTAAGTAGTGTTTCTTTAAGGTCTCCTGAGGCTTAAAGACTTCTATGCCTTGATGATCAGGTATTATCAATGAGGCACTTAAACTATCGCTGTTTCCAAGATGGATAAAAGGATAAGATATTTCGCGTATCTCGAGACTGGGGGCTTTAGTTACCATTAGCTTAAGCTTTACTCCTCCGTATTGGCTAGGGCTAAGGGAAGCTACTACCTCCTTGATTTCTTTAAATGGAAACTCTCTCCATTTTAAATATACTATATCTCTCTCGTGTTCGCATGTAAAATATTCGGCGGATTTCGAATCTACGTCTTTTAGAGATTTTATCAGCCACAGCTCTTTTTCTTCGTCAATTCTAGATATAGTTACTTTTTTCTCTAGATCCTCTATAGCTCTAATGCATCCCCTATTACCTAGCTCAATACCTATTTTTCCGAACCTAAAAAATATATTATTTGAATCTCTTTGAGCTGAATTTATCAATATATTCCCTCCTCATTTCAGGCTTTAGCGATCTCCAAACTAGAAGCTGCTTCCTAATGGCGTCTATAAAGTTCCTGCTTGATAACACCCACGTATCATATACTCCGCTAAGCCTTCTAAGCATAATATCTAGGAAGTGTCTATCCCCTCTCCTTATCACGGTTATAGTGGCCTTAGTTATTATCTTAGCCTCATAGGGGGCAAGCGATAAAACTATGTCAACTGAAGGAACCTCGGGATCGAACTTAACTTCCCTTATAATAAACTTCTCAACGGTTTCCCTCTTATGAAGCTCGGCATATTCGTACAGGAATAGCAGTGCGCCGCCCGCCTCCAGGATGTTCGTGAATACGAATGGAAGAGGTATTTCCCATTCATCGCCTCTTGGCTTTGTGGGGAGCTCCCACTTTCTAGCTAGGGATGGCGTTACAAGCCTAGCGGCCTTGTAAATCGGGTATATGGAGGGGATTAGGGTTGCTGCCATGGCGAAAATCATCGAGAAGAGCACGGCCATTGAGGTATAGTTTACTATGAATGTCTCTGGAAGTACGTTGAATGCCTTAAGTATGTGATTGAAGAGTAGGCCTAGCGTGTATCCCACTAGCGTCGATATGAAGGCGAAAACTAATAACTCGCCTAAGAATAGGAAAATGACGCCGGACGGCGGAAGACCTAAGGCTGAATAAATACTCATTTCCCTCTCCCTCATCTTGAGGACATTCAACATGCTGTTTAATATAGTGCCTGATCCGATCAGCAGAGGTATTAGTATGAATGCAAGCCCCCTAAACTCGTAGGCCGGAAGCCTAGAGAACAGCGAGACCTTGCCATTATAGCTATAGTATACTTCAAGATCTAGGCTCATTGCGATAGTTCTGGCGATATCCTCTCCCTCCTCCTTCAGGTATATAGATATGCTCGATACATGTCCACCAAGTCTTTTAACTAAATTATGAGGAAGTATTAGTACTTCGCTAGCTGATAGGGGTACATAGCTATCGGATCCTCCGGGAACCGATTTCTTGAGGGTTGCAACCATGAGATTTGGATTAAATGGCATAATGCTCTCCTGATCGAGATCCAGGTAGCTGTTAATTACATCTGATGCAACTATGCCTACAACCTTAAGCTTCATACCCTGCCACCACACCCAGTCTCCAACGCTCACGTTAAGTTTCTCGGATACCTTATCCGCCAGGATACATGCATAGTAGTCGTACTCATCGAAGCCCCTGCCCTCTACGATGCTTGACCTGAACAATTCATTATATTTAAATTCACCCGGTGAGAGGCCTAGGGCAGCATATATCACAGTTTTCTTATCTTTTGCTTCCAAATATGCAAACACCTGGTCTCCAAATACGGATTGAGGATAGTACCACAGTCTTGGAGCTACCGTGCCTCTATCGCCTACCATCGACCTAAGGTATTCTATTATTGAGTAGCTTAGAAAGTCCTTAGTAGTCTTCATCCCCTTTCTCATGTATATTCCGTTATACCTGGCTTCTACTGGGAGTTCGGTGCGCTTTAGCGTTACGAAGCTTTCAATTGAGGTTAGTGAAACCATGCTTAAAACGATGATTATTATTGTTAAGAATAATAATATGCTCAGGAACTTTCTCCTCCTAATATTTCCCATTGCAACGTGTACCGAGTGGATTATTATTGACGTTCTCTCCCTCTCAACTACGTGATGTTTAAGTATCTTCCTTCTGATCATTGATCCCATTTCTATTGCAGACTTCGTTAACACGATACCGACTATTCCGAAGAAGAGAAGGGTCGATAGGCCAAGGTAGGCGATCGGTATATTTGCTACAAGCCTAAGGCTTGGATGAAGGAAATAAAATATCACCAGGATGAGTGATGCGATAATTAGTATTGTAAAAAGCCTTTTAAGTCCTTCAAACTGGAGGGTTATTCTCTCTATAAAGAATACGGATGGTATTAGTAGGAAGAAGAAGAATACGCTTATAATTGCGGGTTCATTAACTAGCCTCATGACCTCACTATAGTATACCATCCCAAGGCTCCACGAGGCTAGGGCGTAAGCATATGCTTTACTATATTTCCTTTCCTTCAGACTGGCTAGGCATAGGCTATGATACTCTTCCATGGCCTTTATGTTCTCCTCTAAAGCTATGTTCTCGATCATATTCTTCTTTAGGTTAGAGTATCTGGTTGAGATTATTGTGGCTATGTCGTTGGAGGCATTAATTGCTGAGAGTATTATTTCAGCGCCTCTCTGAACCTTATAGCCGTAGCCGTCTGGATGAAGCTGTGACGAATTAACAAGAACTACTGAAATTCTCTTTTCAGGTCCTACCTTTAATATAAGTGCAAACCTTGAATCCGGAGGCGTGAATATAGTCGCTATTCCCTCGCTGGGTATATAGACGAAGCCATACCTTATGAACTCGCTTAGGGTGGAGACATCGTATATCATAATCGTTGGAACCATATTTACCCATGGAGTATTAAGGAATCTAGAATCTAAAAGCACGGGCTCGGATATTCTGGATATATCGTAAAG
>QMRD01000027.1 GCA_003649225.1 Thermoprotei archaeon
CTCCTAGCTCTTTCTCTTCCCTTATTGTAAGCACTTTTGTCGGCTTCTCTTTTCTGATAACCTCCAGATACTCTTCTACTGGAACCTTATTTCTCAGACATTTAGCTATCTCCTTTCCAGTAAGCTCTTCAACCTCTCTTCCAGACGGTGCTCTAGCAACAAAATCTATCTCCGCAACATTAATTAAATTCTTTAGAATTAAGTCTCCTCCTCTATCTCCGTCGACAAAAGCTATGACCGTCTTCTTCTTGCTTAGATCTACTATGGTCTTCGGTATCGTCGCTCCTTCAAGGCCTATTACATTCTTATAGCCATGCTTAAGCAGGTTTATAACGTCGGCTCTTCCCTCCACGACGATTATTGTGCTAGCTGACGCGACCTCAGGTCCTGCAGGTAATTTTTCCGGCCCGAAACTTATTACTTCCGCGGCTCTAATAGCTTTAAGAACCTCCTCAGCTAGCTTTCTACTTTCAGGAGCTTCCTCCTCTTCCCACTTACGTAGCAGTTCCTTGGCTCGCTCAATTATCCACTTTCTCTTTTTTGCTCTCAGATCCTCTATTTTTGTAACTTTGACTTTAGCGCTATAGGGACCTATCTTATCGACACTCTCTATGGCTGCAGCTATTAGCGCTGTTTCAACTCTATCTAGGTTTGACGGTACCATTAATGTACCTACAGTTTTGTTATCCTTTGTGCTTACCCTTACCTGTATCCTACCTATTCTTCCTGTCTTCTGCAACTCTCTTAAATCTAGGTCTTCGCCTAGTAGCCCTTCTGTCTGGCCAAATATAGCGCCTATTATATCTGGCTTCTCCACTATGCCGTCAATTTCAACGTCCGCATATATTACATATTTCATAGACGCAGATAATCCTCCCACACAACCACCTCCATTTTTCAAATCATCTGATAAGCATCCTAACGCCATGAAGAAATAGAATAACTCACATATAAAGTTAAGCGGGTTTTAACTTTAAGTCCATACAGTAAGTACAATACATGTATTAGCTGCCCCTATGTCCGTAATATGACTTAAACTGGGAGCTCTTTGACATAGTAACTTTCGTATTATTAACGCTAAAATGACACGACGAAAAATAGAGTGAGATTAGTAGGAAAAACTCATTTTCGCTCAATCGTATGGAATAAATACAAGAACGTAAAGTTTGCCCCTCCTAAGTAAGAGAGCCCAAGGGACAAACTTTATAACTCCCATTTTATAAGAAGATTCACAGAAGGGAGGGTGTATACCGCTCGCAGAGAGCTCCCGGAGGCCGACGATTGCGTCGGGCTATGAAGGTGAGTGTTAACGGGCGGTGAAAACCCTCCCAAATAATTCAAGAGGTGTTAGTATGCCTAAAAAGCGAAAAAATAGGGGAAGACATAAAGGTGGTAAAGGAAAGGAGAGTATAGTTCAATGTGACGCATGTGGAGCACTGATACCAAGATCTAAAGCGGTCAGAGTTACTAGGAGGCTAAGCTTAATAGATCCTCAGCTTGAAAGAGAATTACGTGCACAAGGAGCTATAATTCCACGCTACTATGTAACTAAGTACTTATGTATCAATTGTGCAATATTTCAGGGAGTTATAAGAATTAGATCTCGTGAAGAGAGGAAGAAAAGAATATCCTTGGGCAGATGAAAATAGCATATTTAGTTAAATCATCTACTGCGCATACAAGCCCTGATTTCAATATAAGATCCATTGCCTCTACTAGTGGTAGATTTGACCTAATACTCAGAAGCATTCTATCGGCCTTCTCTATGCCTAACCGTTTTAAAGGTATGATAAAATTCTACGCCTTACTTGAAGGCCCTCCTTCTCCTCCCCTCGTAATAGAGATAGACGGCAATAGAGTATCATCATTACCGGAGAGCGAGATAGATTTATGTGAAATTCTCATTGATGCCATGAGAGGTAGAAAGTTTCCTGGAATTAAGCTATATAAGCTAGACTTTAGGAAATTAGTTACTAATTTGATAAGAGAATTTAAGCCTATATATTTAGTTGAAGACGGTTCTCCAATACAGGAATTTAATTTCAATAGGAAAGTGAATTATCTTTTTATATTAGGTGATCAAAAGGGTTTATGTGTAGAACAAGAACGATTCCTTAATAACGTAAATGCCACTAGAATTAGCCTTGGACCAGTATCGTATCTAACCAGCCAATGTATAACTTTGGTCAACTACTTTTTCTTTAAGAAAATAACCTAGTAACCTAAGAGATATAGGTGTATCTGATTCTCGAGATATATTCTTTCTTAGACAATGAATTTAGACTGTTGAGGGGAATATATCGGTATAATACTTTCCCGTAGTGACTTTGCCTATAGCTTGAACAATTAGGACACATACTTAGAAAGCCTTGTTCCTTCGATAAACAGTCTTCACACACTGTGTAGTCCTGTGTTATCGTAGCTAATCTTACGTTATCCTCTAACATCAAACTAAGTAGCTTTTTAAAATCCGAGAATGGGACAAAGGGATGACTTATATGAATGTTTAAGAGGCTTTGAACCTTTGTTTCATTCTGTAACTGTCCCTCCATTCTTATTCTTTCGGAGGCAGGAATTCTTAAAGCATGCGATAAAAATCCCGTTACATTAAAGTTTCTTAGGATCTCGCTATGTGACGGCAATTTCTTCGATAAAATTCTTAACATATTAAATTCTATAGTCTTAAAAATGTCCAAGTCTTGGTTAATTGCTGTTACTTTAACATCTATTTCTTCACGAATCGGTAGGTTACTTATAACATCCTCTAAAATATTTCTGGCTTGAATATATATATTTCTTATAAAATTTTTATTAAAACTACGGTTTATCATAACAGATGATACATGTGATCCAACTATAGGGATAGAATAGCTAAATTTAATGTCTGCAATATCGATTTCAAGGCTCTTTATCATTTCCTTCCATTTCTCTCTTACCAATTTATTATGGTTAATAAAGAAAACTACGATATCACCAAGGATCTCCTCTAAGTAGCTAACAATTATCGTCTCATCATTCTTTGAAAGTAAAGTTAATGTAGGAAGAACGACAGCAACACTGCCTGAATGAATAGTTATTTTCCCCTCACTACAGAATAACGAACAATCTCCATCATCGGAGAAAAAGACTGGCCAATGGTCTTGGACAAGATCATATGTAACGCGACCTAACTTCCTGTTGTCAATAATGGGTCTTATGCCTTTAGTGTATATGAGAATGTGATGAGATCTGCTTACAAAGTCAGCCCCATAATATTGTCTCTTCAAACTCTTTAGAAATTCCAAAATATATTCCAGTTTGCCATGGTTTAGATTCATGTTTACTGAAATAATGTTATCTGTGTCTACAAGCAGGTATTTGGTGATTAACAAGAACTTGTAAAACAACTCTTTACTTTCATTGGGCATTAGAGGTAGTATACTTTCAACATCCGAAAAGAATATATTTATTTTATATGATTTTATAATTCTAAATATTTCGCTGAGGAATGTTCTCATAAAAATATGATTTTTCCATAGAGAAGCGAAGGCATTTAAAGGAAAGTCTATAGAAATAGGAGAATTTAAAATATCACAGATTTTGTTTATGAAGATTATATTTTTTGCTATCCAAACCTTGCATCTATCGGTAACTAGCCTATTAAATATGTATTCGCGAGCTAACGAACATGTTAGGCTCACAGTGCTTGTATCCGAGACTTTCTCCGTAAACGATTTTAAAGGATATCCTACTTTCAAATTATCCAGGTATATATCTATATAATTTTGATCTAATAGATAGAAATACGTTATATCTTCAAGCAAATCATCAGAGATAACCTCATCCTCTGCTAGCTTTTCCAACATTTCACGTATGTATATATAAATTTTATTAGCTAGGCTTTTGGGCAGGCCTACATTCTTGGTTAGATAATAACATAACGTCTCTTTCGTAAGCTTTTCCAAGGAATCTTCCTTTGCCGAATACAGGAAAATCAACTTGCCTTTCCGTTTTTTTAGTACTTCCTCTTCTATTATCCGTATATGACTAAAAAGCATCTTGCCGAGCTTTGAAAGACTATAGACCGCTCTTACATTATCATATTCAACTAATCCATGTTCCTTTAGTAAGTTTAAATGATAGGCAAACTTGCCCCTATCCGACTCATTTAGACCCAACGCTGACTCAAGATTAGTAAAAGATAATTGTCCCTTATGGTATAGAGCACGCAAAATTTCTAACCTTATTTTATTTGCCAATACCTTGAGAATCTCAGCGTAGGTATCTGTTCTCATACAGAAATTTAGATAGGATAACTGGATTAAAATATCTTAGGTTTATACTGTAGAATTATTTTAGTCCAGCCTTATCAGCTATGGTCTTCGCTATAACCTGTGCTTTCGTGATAATCATACTTAGTGTTTCCGGCAATGGAATTACGGCGTTTACTGATAAATTGATAGCTTCATTATAACACTTTCCTATTATCACCTTGATACTTTCACTTGTTGGAAAGGCTGCATTTACTGCTAGGTTTATAGCGTTGCGGACAGACTCCGCTATTCTACTCCTGTAGTCCTCAAGATCTAGCTCTAGATCTTCTGCATTAATAATTATTCCATCTACATAGGCCACTTTTACGTTTAAGCCTACCTCTATAGGTTTAATATCGAGCCTCCTTAGAAGCTCGGCTACATCCTGAGATATAACTTCTCCCTTTTTAACTACGACCGTGTCTTTTGTGACCCAAATGCTGCCTTCTTTTATCGAAGTTGGTACGTTAAGTTTATTGAAAAGGCTGAGTATCGGTCCTGGGGCCATATTCGTGTTTCCGGAGTAAACTACAATGTTCTTTGGTGCTATATCTCCGGCTCTAGCCTCCCTTGGAACCTTGTTTTTATCCAGGAAAAGCTTTAAGGAAAATGGATTGTCATTAGTTAGAATTAACGCATTGGATCCACGCAGGTGTTCCTTTAGTTTCTCTATATTTTTACATTTATCCTTTACATTATCAATAACTCTACTAAATAACGTATTCTTTATTACTTTAAGTACCCCATTCCTACTCTTAATTAATGACCTTATTTCATGCAATACTGGTGCACTTACTCCCTCTATTCCAACTATCATTATAGTCCTATACTTCTTAACTAACTCTGTAAATTCGGCTACCCACTCCTTCTTCCATGAAGGAATAGCCTTCTGCCTTACATACACCATTATATACACCTCCACTACCTGACCTTAACGGCTGGTCCCATGGTCAACTTAACGTAAATCCTATCTATGTTTTGCTTCTTAAACTTACTCTCTATGGCATTTAATATAGCCATGGCATTTTCAGCTAATTTTTTACTATCCTGATCCTCCGTACCTATCCTGCAACTTATTACAGGCTGATTCTTAATCCTAATTCTGACAGATCTTTTGAACCTATCAACTAGAGCATTTATATTCATTGAGCTAGTTACAGGTTGAGGCATTTTACCCCTAGGGCCTAAATATCTACCTAGAAGCCTTCCTATAGTTGGCATTAAATCAGCCTGCGCCAGGAAAAAGTCGTATTTCTTAGCAAGATCCTTAGCTGCCTTTTTATTGTCAGCTAGCTTAATTAACTCATCCCTTGATACTACAAGATCTGCCCTTGAATTCTTAGCCTTAAGCTCCAAGTCTCCTGATGCTATCACGCATACCTTTGCCTCCTTTGAAGGCGGATTCGGTAAAAAAACAGGCATATTTATCCTATTTTCAGGCTTTCTCACATCGACGTCCCTTAAAACAACTATAAGCTCAACACTCTGCTTAAATCTCCTCTTTTTAGCTTTCGCCTTAGCTTCTTCTATAGCCTTAGCTAGCACACCTATCGAATAACTCATATCTCCTCACCATACTTCCTCAATAAATCATCATATACTCCTTCATCAAGCTCCTTCTGAACAACCTTCGGGCTCTTTCCTTCAACGTTAACTCCCATGCTTAAACACGTCCCTAAAACCTGCTTAATGCATCCCTTCAACGTCCTCGACTTCAACTGATCTCTCTTCATAATCGCTATTTTTACTACCTGTTCCATAGAGAGATTCCCTGCTATTTCCCTCCCTGGAAGACCTGATCCTTTCTCTATCTTCAGCTCCTTAACTATGAGTGCCCCAGTCGTTGGTACACCTACTTCAACCTCAAACGTCTTCTTTTCAATATCAACCTTAACAGTAACTGGTACTCTCATTCCAGCAAAATCTTTAGTGAGTTCATTTATTCTCCTAACTACTGCCATTACGTTGAGTCCAAGAGGCCCTAAGGCTGGACCTTTCCCCTAGGATATAGGGGGTCCAGCTGTGGCCTTTCCTCCTTCTATTAGAAACTTAAATGTCTTCTCTTGAGGCATTTTATCACCAGGGCTGGATTATACATTATTCAGTGTATTTTAAAACTTTCGGCTCTCTATTATAGGATAGAGCCATACACGCTCTCTAAAATGGATTGAAAAGACGTATGATATACTGTTATCTTGGCTGATTATAGGCGTGTTCATAAGTATCTACACCAAATTCAGATCCAAGAAAGCTAAACAAATTATATGCTAATTAATGAAATAACACTGCGAGAGGGAAAAAAATATAATCTGCTACGTGCGAAATAGTTTAAAGCGGTGATTAAATGAGTCAGAGTATAGAGTGGGTTCCCAGAACTAAAGTAGGAAGGCTTGTAAAGGAGGGGAAAATTACCAGTCTAGATGAGATATTCGCCATGAATCTACCTATAAAAGAAGTAGAGATTATAGATACCCTACTACCTGACATAAAGCATGAAGTCTTGTCGGTAAATCTCGTTCAAAGGCAGACAGATGCAGGAGAAGTAAGCCAGTTTAGGGTCGTCGTTGTTGTAGGTAATGAAGACGGATATGTAGGGCTTGGGACAGGTAAGGCGAGGCAAGTTCGTCAGGCTATAGAGAAAGCCATTGTTAACGCTAAGTTAAACATTATCCCGGTACGTAGGGGATGCGGTAGCTGGGAATGCTTCTGCGGAGAACCACATAGCTTACCCTTTAAGGTTGTCGGGAAAAGTGGAAGTGTGATAGCTGAACTATTGCCTGCTCCTAAGGGCGTGGGTCTAGTAGCTGGAGATATAGCGAAAGCTGTCCTAAGGCTTGCAGGAATCAAGGATGTATGGACTAGAGTTAGAGGCGAAACCAGAACATCATTGAATTTCGCTTCAGCTGTATTTAATGCATTAAGAAATACGTATGCTATTAAGGTGTCAACAGATTGGTGAAGCTGATGAAGCTCGCTGTCATCAGGATAAGAGGACAAGTAGATGTACCGCCAGATGTAAAGAAAACTCTTGAGTTGCTTAGATTACATAAAAAGTTCCACTTAGTTCTTGTGGACGATAACCCTTCTATGATGGGTATGCTTAAAAAGGCTGAAAACTGGATTACATGGGGTGAGATAGACGAAGAAACGCTTACCTTGCTGCTAGAGCGTAGGGGAAGATTAAGAGGAAATAAGAAGCTAACAGAGGAATACGTTAAAAAATTAGGCTTTAAAAGCATAGAAGATCTAGCTAAGGCAATAATTACGTCTAAGGTAGATATCAGGAAAATACCTGGGCTAAAACCAGTTTTTAGGTTAAGCCCTCCCTCTGGAGGATTTAAAGGATCTATTAAGGTCCACTATAAGAGAGGCGGAGAATTAGGATATAGAGGAAAAGCTATTAACGATTTAATTAGAAGGATGGCTTAATTCTGATTTTAACTCTAAAATCTTACTCTTAACTTCCTCAAAGTACTTGGGAAGTAGAGTGGGATCCCATCCTCTCGATAGGTATCTTGAGAACTGCTTGTTGTACTTCTCTAAATCCTCCTCTAGCAGGATTTTGGCGTAATTAGCTATATGTTCTCCTCTTATTCTCTCCTCTTCGGGAAGAACCTCTTCACCTATGGGAATTTTTAATCCGGCATCTAATGCCCCCTTAGCTGCCGCAAATACTATTGCTCCTCTTATAGGCCTATGTAATCCTATATCTAATATGGCTTCCTTCACTCCCCTTTTTAACGCTTTAAGTCCGGCTAGAAGACCTACAAGGTATGCTACAGGAGTATTCCTAGTAGCTCCCTTCCATCCGAACTTTTTCTCAAGCTCTATAGATGAAGCCGAGGTTATTATTTCGTCTCCCTGTATCTTGGCTGTGGCTACTTGTACTATTACGTGTTTATTGGATTTGCGGACTATAAGTCGTGGTTTTCCTGACAATATCATCTTCTTCCGTTTGTAGTAGTTGGTTAATCCCTTCCTCCTCCTCTTAAAGGGAACCCTATACCTGCCGTTCCTCGCCATCCTATATCCTCCTCGCCAACTTATGCTCAATAATATAGTGCTTTAAGTGTGCCACGCTTCTGAAAGCATTACCTTTAACCATCATATACAACTTCCTATAAGTTTTCCTATCAATGATCCTTTTCCTCCTCAATAATTTCAGAAACTTTCTCTGCGCTCTCACTTTAGCCATCCATAACTCCTTTTGAGATATAGTGCTTCCCTTACGGCTACCGGGTCCTCTCCTCCTCTTCCTCCGCATTCTCAACCTGCCTCTGGATGGCGTGGACTTGGGTCTAACCTTAATTACACCATCTTTTATTAACCTTCTAACATCCTC
>QMRD01000028.1 GCA_003649225.1 Thermoprotei archaeon
ATAATACTTTATGTCTATACCCTTACACTTAACTGAGACAATATAATCCTCCCTGGTATCTATATTCACGTTGTAGTTTAATTCCTCAAGCGTTCTTATGAGTAAACCGAATAAGGGCTGGACATTACTCTCGTTAGGTGCTGTTACAATTATCTTACTTCTACCTTTAGCTCTTCTCAACTTGTGAGCTAAGGCCGCCAATGCTATGCCGACGGCGCATGATTTACCCCTCCCCCTATCGGCTGTTATAACTACAGCGACCTTCTTTTCAGGTTTCTCATAGAGCCTTTCTAAAATATGAATAACCTCGACTTGATCCTGAGTTAATGCCATCGAATATACTTTATAGGGGAAAATTGCTTTTTGAGGAAACTTTAACTCTCTCTTCTTAAATGCACGTTTCTCAATCTTTAATTCCTTCAATATTTTATTTTTATCAACATCATATATCATGATCCCGTCGTGCTGGAAAAGCTTGTTAATGAATCTTCTAACAAATATTCGCCTTAAATGCGCCGTCGTGTATTTATGCGTAGTTAAGGTTTGTTGAAATCTAGTAGTTATATTAAGCCAATGATTAAAGTCGGGCGTTAATAATATTATAAGTCCCCCGCCCTTTGTTACTCCGATAAGCTTCCCGATATCGTTAGGCTCAAGGTTGTTATAGAGATCTAATACTGAATGATCAAACGTTAAACCCAGTACCTTACCAGCCTCATGATACGATACATAGTGAATAGCTACCTTTTTAGTTTTTGAAAGCAGACTTGAAAATGTATCCCTTCTTAAAACGCTATCCTCATAGAAAGCATGATAAACATATAGGAGATTTATTCTTGAAAGTGCATGTTTAGCTATCTGCTTCATTAGCAATGCCACTATCTTTAAGCTTTTATCGTAAGATTCCCCCGTAAACACAACCATTATCCTATGATTATTTACCCTTGCTACCTCCAGCTTCTCAAGTATGTATTTGATAAGATCCTTTCGCCTCATTTTCAGAATCCCTTAATCAGAGCTTATCGCTATCCCTATTGTTTACGCTAATTATCTAATCCTATCTTCTGGGGAGATACTTATAATATTTTTCATCGTTCTTTAGTTGACGAGGAAAAAGCATAAACAATAGCTGATGATATTAAGACTAGAAGCCTGACTCTATTATATCGCTGGGCTTCATAATTTCTCTAAGAAAAACGGTAGCATACAGTCCCTTTTTCAGAATAAATCTGATAGATACCATGAACGCGCTGCTATGCATATCGTCCTCACATACCCTTAGAACCTTAAAATCTTCAGGAAGAAATGACGCTAAGCGATGATACCCTCTAGAGGATACCTCCGGCATATGCTTTACTTTAAAATTATCTAGTTTAACTCCCTCTTCATCCAGGACCTCTTTTAATATTTCATATTGCACTCCTTCTCTTGCTTGCGTATTATAGCCTGGAACATCCAACAATAATACTGCCTTGCCACGGGAAACTAACTCTTTTAAAGTCTTTAAATTACCCTCGCTGGCTATTATTATTCCACTTACCTCATTTCCCCTCTTTATTCCCACAATATCTCCAATCAATGGGTATACTATGGAATATCCAGATAAAAGTCGCTTGCTTAGGGTTTTATTAAATATATAAGCTTGATATGCCTCGACGAAAAGCTTCCTTATACTTAAAGGTAGCTTTCTTAAAGCTCCCAAGTAATCTTTTGGCTTCTTGGCTAAATGCCCCAACACCGTTCTTTCGTGACTTAAAGCTCTCGGAAACATTTCAAAGCCTTTCTTGTAGTCCTCTGTTTCCGCTATATAATTCCTAATTTCCTTTATCTCATCTTTCTCCATAGGGTAAGCTTTTGCCACTAGCTCGAAAACAGCCTCCTTAAATTTTCCGAGAATTAAATACTTCCCTATTATATGTGTATTCGGCCTTATTGTACCAAACCGCTGATAGCCATAATATGAAGGCACACCCCCTGCTTCATTTATCTCTTGCATTATCCTATTAATCCTATTTAGTATTGCATCTTTTTCCAGAAATATTCTTCTAATTATTATTGTAAATCTATTTCCATAGAGCATACCGGGTCTACTGTGAAAAGGTCTGTATCCTATTATTCTAATTGATATTTTTCCGTAGCGGTCTTTAAATTTCGAGATCTTCTCATAGGGTATTGTTGTCGAGACTAGCTGATAAGTTAAGGCCTTGGAATCTTTAAGTCCAGCAAACGAGAAAACTTTATAACTTACACCTATCTCCTTGGCTATTACCCTTAATGCGCTTATCGTATCGATGCCCTTCTTTTCTAATATAAACCATAAATATCTATCCGTAGCCTCGACATGCGATGTAGAAGGAGAAGCTGAAAAGTCTCCCGGAACTACTTTCCCCCATGGATCTATTTCCTCAACTATAAAATCATCAGGCACAGTCTTTATGCAACCACCTATGCCATTGGTATCTGATATATAGGCCTTTAGGCCTAGATATATATCAAGCCACGCTTTAGCCTTTCTCATAGCCCCATCCTTCTACTTTCGATAAGAAATTTAAGTATACGTTGTATATTTTATATTGCCCGCTCAAAGAGTCGGACCTTAGGTCCCCGCTCGATAAACCATGAAAAGCGGGACACCCGGGTCCGAGACAGAGCGGGCCACCTGTACATATACCCTATGGGGAGCATATTGAAACAAATAAAGTTTTGGTTGCTAGACATAAATTACGACATATCTAAGGATGGCATACCTGAAATTAGAATGTGGGGTATTGACGATAACGGTAATAGGGTTGTCGTCATAGATAGAACTTTTAGGCCATACTTCTATGCCGTTCCAGAAAAAGGCGTTGAAACGCAGTCGGTTGTTAGTAAAATTAAAAAGCTTGAACCTAAGTACAAGATATTAAATGTTGAAGTAGTTAGTAAGAAATTCTACGGCAAGCCCATAGACGTTATTAAAATTACATGCCAGATACCAACAATAGTGCCGAACTTAAGAGAAGCCGTTAAGAAATTGCCTGGAATAAAGGACGTACTGGAAGCGGATATACGGTTCTACATGCGATACATGATTGATAAAGACGTTTATCCTTCAACGTGGCATATAGCCGACGTTGAAGAGATAGAAGTACCTGAAAAGTGGAGGATTGATAAGGTCTATGTATTGAAAGGAGACTTACGCCGAAGCGATGAGACCACAGTTCCCCCTTTACGCGTCCTTGCCTTTGATATAGAATGCTATAATAAATTTGGAACACCAAAGCCGGAGAGAGATCCCGTCATAGTAATTTCTGTAATGACAAATAATGGAGATAAAAAAGTGTTCACCGCAGATGGAAAAAATGATGCATCCGCCATTAAAGGATTCACAGAATTCTTGAATAAATACGACCCTGACGTGATAGTGGGTTATAACTGTAATGGATTTGATTGGCCTTACCTGCTGGAGAGATGTAAAGCTCTAAAACTGAAGCTTTCTGTAGCTAGGTCAGGAGCACAGCCAGCGACGAGCGTATATGGTCATATATCGATAATAGGAAGAGCTAACGTAGATCTTTATGATTTCGCTGAGGATATATATGAAGTAAAAGTTAAAACTCTTGAAAACATAGCTGAGTATCTCGGAGTAAAGAAGAAAAATGAGAGAATACTGATTCCTGGAATCGACATATACAAGTATTGGGATGATCCCGCGAAGAGGGAGACGCTGATAAGGTATGCTATTGATGATGTGGAAAGTATTTTAGGCCTCGCTGATAAATTTCTTCCCTTCGCCATACAACTCTCAAGCATAGTTGGTCTTCCACTCGATCAAGTAGGCTCTGCTTCGGTCGGATACAGAGTCGAGTGGCACTTAATGAGACAGGCATACAAGTTCAACGAGCTTGTCCCTAATAGAGTTGAAAGACCGTATAGACCTTATAGGGGTGCAATTGTCCTCAAGCCGAAGCCCGGCCTTCATGAGAATATCGCTGTGCTTGACTTCTCATCACTATATCCGAATATAATGATTTCGAAGAACATTTCACCTGATACTTACGTTCCCCCCTACGAGAAAGTAGATCCAAGCAAAGTTAATATAGCTCCTGAAGTCGGCCATAGGTTTCTGAAAGAGCCACCAGGGTTCTACAAGAAGGTGCTGGAGAGACTATTGAAATTCAGGAAGATGATTAAAGAGCAGATGAAGAAGCTGGATCCTACGAGCATCGAATATACGATACTCTATGAGAGACAAAGAGCTATAAAGGTTATCGCAAACGCTACCTATGGATACTGTGGATGGGTCGGAGCTAGATGGTATAAACGTGAAGTGGCCGAGGCAACGACCGCCTGGGGTAGGAAAACGATTAGGGAAACAATAGAACTTGCCAAGAAGATGGGGTTAAGAGTCATATACGGAGATACCGATAGCATATTCATCAAGTACGATAAGGATAAGGTTAAACGCTTTATTGAGGAAGTTAATAAAAAGCTTGGCTTAGAGATAAAGCCTGATAAGATATACATTAGGGTTTTCTTCACTGAAGCCAAAAAAAGATACTGTGGCCTTTTAAGTGATGGAAGAATAGACGTAGTTGGCCTAGAAGCTATTCGCGGCGATTGGACCGAGCTAGCCAAAGAGGTACAGGAGGAAATAATAAAGATAGTGCTTACGAAAAAAGACCCTGCTCCTGCAGTTAAGTATGTGCATGAGGTTATTGAAAAACTTAGGGGGAAAGAAATCCCGATGGATAAGCTAATTATCTGGAAATCAATAACTAAGAAGCTTTCAGAATATGAGGTCAGCGCAGCGCACGTAGTTGCAGCTAGAAAACTGCTAGCGGCTGGTTATTCATTAACCGTAGGCGATAAGATAGGTTATGTCATAGTTAAGAGACCGGGTGGAAGGCTAGCGGATAAAGCTGAACCATACGTTTTTGTAAAAGATATGGATGAACTTGATATTGACTACTATATTAAGAAACAGATAATTCCTGTTGCTATAAGAATTCTAGGATATTTCGGCATATCAGAAAACCAGCTATTAGCCGGAAGAAGGCAAGCTTCACTTTTTGATTTCTTTGGGTGATTTCCTTGGGTAAAATAAGAGTAGTGCCACTAGCCGACGAGAGCTTGGGAGTTCGAAGTATGTCGGTCTATGTACAAACTCCAGACCTAGGGATACTAATTGACGCGGGAGTCTCCCTTGCTCCCCGCAGGTACGGGCTACCTCCCCATCCGTCGGAGTTTATCAAGCTAAGAGAAGCTAGAGAAAGAATACTAGATTACTCTAGGCTATCCGAGGTTGTAATTATCAGCCACTATCATTTGGATCACTATACGCCCAGTTTTCCGAGCTGGTACGAATGGACGCGTGAAGATACATACGAGGAGATATATGGAGATAAAATAGTATTAATGAAAGATTTTAGCAACAACATAAACTACCGGCAAATGGTAAGAGCAAAATATCTTTATGAAGCTATTAAGGATAAGGCGTATAAAATACTTCAGGTAGATGGCAAGACTATAAGGATAGGCGATACTATCGTTAAGTTTTCTAAGCCATTTCCTCACGGTCCACCAGGGACACGCCTTGGATGGGTTCTAATGACAACAGTAATATTTGACGATGAAAAAGTAGTGCATGCATCGGATATACAAGGTCCCATGGACCACAACGCGTTAGAATACATAATTGAAGAAAGACCTGATATTTTAATTCTTGGAGGACCGCCACTGTACCTTGAGGGGAAAAAAGTGAGTATGGCAGACATCGAAAGAGGTATGAAGAATATGATTGAGTTGATAAGAAGGATGAATATCGTGATATTAAGTCATCACACACTAAGGGATCCTGGGTGGAGGGACAGGCTGAATTCCGCTTTTATAGAAAGTGGAGAAAGTGAAAATAAAGTATTTACGATGGCTGAATACAGAGGCATGGATAACATGTTGCTTGAAGCTAGGAGAAAGGAGCTTTGGGAAAAGATGCCGCCAAACGAAGAGTTCATAAGATGGATAAATTTAAAGGGCAAAGACAGAATAAAAGTTCATCCTCCACTTTAACCGATTATACTATTTTAGGTAATTTGTCCTTATTGGTGTTCTCCTTTCTCCTATAAAAAGTAGTGCTTCTTATATCCGCTAATACAAGAAGAGCCCCTAATATAAAGCTGAATAGCTCCTGAATACTTGGAGCTAATGTCGAGAGTATTCTTTCTTTAGCCTCAAATGTGAATAGAAGTGGAATATCTTCAATAGCTTCTTCCGTCCCTTCAACGTAGCCAAGGTTCTTCTCGTGGTATGTCAAGATATCTTCAACTAGGCTCCTAATCGTTGGGTTATTTAGATTTTCTAATATGTATTTTCTCGCTATGGCTAACAGATCATTTAACATGTCCTTTCCAAGCTTTATCGCTTCATCGTAGTCTCGCCTATTGACCGCTTCGTTATATTTAGCATACATTCTCCTAAATTTTTCATTAAAATTCCTTAGAAAATCTTCCTTAAGGCCGCTCATAACTACTTCACTCATGGTCATCAATAGACAGTATATGCTTATAAAGCTTAGCAGGTAAATTGTTTAAGTAATATCCTGGTAAGTATTGGGATAAAATGCACTCAAAATTTGCTCTTCAGGAAAACCGCCTTAGACTGCTTAGACAGCTTAAAAAGCATGGATATTTCGTAAGGATGCATGCATATGAATACATAGTCGGCGATGGAGAAAAGTTCATAGCAATCATTCTACTAGAACCGTATTTCAACCGGGCAGCTATTCTGTGGCTTAGCAGACAAAATACTAGAGATAAAAATAAAGTCTTAGAAATTATAAGGAAAATTGATGAAAATATAAAGATAGAGACTAGACAAGTGCCGGGGGTGGGCTTCGAACCCACGCCCTCCGGATTATGAGTCCGGCGCCCTAACCATTCTAGTCTGGTCCCCTGTGGATCAGATGGCTAGGCCACCCCGGCTCAGAATATAAGTTTTCACTCCAACTTTATAAAGTTTATTAGCAAGCTTATTAGTAATAATACATAGTCGTGATGAATGTAGAAGACTGAATTATGATGTAGGGTACCAAATCTGATTAAACTATTTCTACCTTTAACATTAACCTTAAATACTGCTATTGTCCACTACTATTTTGGTGATTTGAAGCAAAATTAGCTTGGTGTTTTTGAATGCCGAGATCAAGTAGCGATGAAAATACTGTTAAGGAGTTGCAGCTTAAGGTATTTGAGGTTAGGAGTAGAGAGCAGGGGAGAGGTAGGGTTAGAATAGATTCTGAAGCTATGGCGAAGCTGGGCATATCGCCTGGCGATATAGTTGAGATTATTGGAAAGAGGAGGACTGCTGCAATAGCTTGGCCTGGATATACAGAAGACTATGGAACTGGAGTAATTAGAATGGATACTACGACTAGAAAAAACGCTGGCGTGAGTATAGGTGAAAAAGTAACCATAAGGAAAGCTAAGGTTAGGCCTGCATCAATAGTTAAGCTAGCACCAGCAAGTATACAGCTAACTATTGATGAACACTTTAGGGCCTATATTAAGAAGAGATTATTAGATCACCCGCTATGTGAAGGCGATATGGTTCAGATACCGGTGCTGGGTCAGGCGCTTCCGTTTATTGTAGCGTCCGTTAAGCCAGCTGGAATAGTTGTAGTGAACGAGGATACTAAGTTGATAGTTCTCGAGAAACCCGTGGAAATAGGAAGAATACCTAGAGTTACTTATGATGATATAGGTGATCTTAAGGAGGCGATACAGAAAATTAGAGAATTAGTCGAGTTACCGCTGAAACACCCGGAACTATTTAAACGTCTTGGCATAGAACCACCTAAGGGTATACTTCTTTATGGTCCTCCAGGAACTGGAAAGACGCTACTAGCTAAAGCTGTGGCTAATGAGACAGACGCCTACTTCATAGCTATAAATGGCCCTGAAATAATGAGTAAATTCTACGGTGAATCTGAACAAAGGCTAAGGGAAATATTCGAGGAGGCTAAGGAGCATGCGCCTTCAATAATATTCATCGATGAGATAGATGCTATAGCGCCTAAGAGAGAAGAAGTAACGGGTGAAGTGGAGAAACGTGTTGTAGCACAGTTGCTGGCTTTAATGGACGGATTAGAGACAAGAGGGAATGTTATAGTAATTGGTGCTACTAATAGGCCGAACGCCGTGGATCCAGCGTTAAGAAGACCAGGTAGGTTTGATAGAGAAATAGAGGTAGGTATACCAGATAAGCAGGGTAGATACGAGATACTCCTAGTTCATACGAGAAACATGCCGTTGGCTAAGGATGTCAATCTACACAAGCTTGCAGAAATAACCCATGGATTTGTCGGTGCAGATCTGGCGGCCTTATGTAGAGA
>QMRD01000029.1 GCA_003649225.1 Thermoprotei archaeon
GACTGCTCCGAGTTGATCGAGGGTTCTGTGGATACCGAAGGCCTTACCTGCATCCCTCTCCCTTATAGACTGACTTATCAAAGCATCCCTAGGGGCCGTTCTAACGCCCTTGCCCATCCTATCCACAATTCTCACGATTAATGCATCAAGCCACGTGGTAGCATAGGCGAAGAGGGGCTTAGCGATACCCGACAGAAAGTAGCCAGCGAAGACGAAAGGCTTTCTCCTTCCAACTCTATCCGAAATAAAGCCTGAAACCATCCTGAATATATAGTTGGTGAGCTCAGCTAATCCCTCTATTAGACCTAAAATTACCTTAGTAGCTCCAAGCTCCTCAACGAGGTAGACGGGGAGGATGCCTAATATCATTTCAGTGGACATATCTGTGAAGAAGCTCACGAAGCCCAAGGCGACAACATTCCTATATCCAGGTCTCTTCTCATCAGAACTCAATTAACCACCCATAAGATATGATGGCAGCTAATAGTTAAAGATTATGAACAAAATATCCATAATTTCCTAAAAATCTTTTTGATAGATGCTAGTCCTCCTATACAAAGATTGCATGGAAGCTATGTAAGCTTACTGGCTACGGCATGTGTCCATGATAAGCTTACGAAGGATCTGTAAATTACTTAGCTAAAGGATAAATAGTTGAAGGATCATGTATGGGGCGATGTATAAAATGGTTGTGAACACGCTATTAATCCTACTCCTTCTTCTTTCCTCAGTTCCATACACGTTTAATTCCAAGCCTAATGGAGGGCTAGAAATCAACGAGGAGGCTATCTTCATATCCCAATACATTATAGTTGGCGGCAACGTAACGGTTAGAAGCGGGGGTAGACTTATCCTAATAAATTCAACACTTCAGTTCAACTGCCAGGATAAATGCTACCTAATAGTTGACCCCGGTGGAGCATTAATACTAAATAATTCTAAGATTACGGGGCCTGAGGATAAGTATACGATATTCATCAATGATGGCGCAGAGCTCATAATGGTAAACTCCGTGATAGAGAATGCCGGATGGAAGGATCATGAGAACGACGGCAAATACATATGGATAGGCCCAGCCTACACCAACGACTGGAGCACGTACGGCCACGGCCTAGAAATAAATACGACAGTTAAGGTCTTTAGGGGAAACGTCTTCCGAAATATAGCGAGCATAAGGTTCTACTCATCCAACAACATCATCGAGGATAATATTGTAGTTAATATGAGGCACGAGGGGATGGCATTCATAGGTTCAAATAACAATATAATTAGAAACAATATCTTCATAAACGGGACGCTAAACCGTGAAACCTACGGGTTAAGATTCTATCCAGGCACTAGAGACCAGCTGATATACAACAACACCTTCGAAAACCTCTGCATAGGAATGCTCATTAGTCTAATTCCTCCATGGACGCCGTGCGTAAACTTCACGATACACGACAACAGGATGCATCGGGTAGTACAGGGGTTAATGGGTAGACTCTACGATAGCCAGATATACAATGAAAGCTACGAATATCTGTGGAGCCTAGGCATAATGTTAGCGGCATCAAAAAACGTGGTAGTAGAGAAATGTAGAATAGGAAACCTAACCTTCATAGATGAGTCAATAGCAAGCGAGGAATACTTTCAGGAATGCAGGGAATACATACATCCGCAGTACCCGAGGGCATACTATAACTTCCTAATACTATTGAGGGGAGGAATACTCGTAAGCTGGTCCGGAAACAATATAATTATTAAATATAATGATATATACCACATTCCACCATACGGCTACGGAATAGGATTCGACGTAAAGTACATAGCATACAACGTAAAGATAATCAACAATACCTTCAGGCATATATGCGACTTTCAGCCTCCCTGGAACGTTTCAGGCCCAGGGCTTGGAAGCGTACGTCTCGATAAAATTTATTTTCAGCCGCCAGGAGGAGCGATAGAAATTGAAAGCACTGAAAACCTGCTAATCGAAAACAATACCTTTATATCGTGTCTAAATGGGATACTAACGTCGTTTCCTGATGCCATAGGCAACTACGGCAACCTAACGATAAGAAACAACTTAATCGTAGGAACATACTATACGTCATGGATCGAGAAAGATAAAACCAAGTACTGGTATGGTATTGGAATAGGCGTTGGAACCAGGGCCTATAGACCAAACGAAAACGGCGAAAGGTGGAGAGTGTACAACTCGAAATCAACAATAGTAATCGCTGGAAACGAAGTTGTAAACTATACCTATGCATTAATTGTAGACTTATATAACGAGACGTTAAAGAAGGCAATAGTTGAAAACAATACCTTCAACGGATACTATGAGATAATAACATCCCAGACAGTAGATTTAAGCAGAAATATTCTGAAACCAAACCTGCCGGATCTAAAAATCGCAAACCTAACAGTAGAAACTATAGACAATACAATGATGCTTAAGGTAAAGGTAGCAATTGAAACGGCAATCCCTTTCTTTAAAATCATATACATTGAGATTAAGGTGGACGACGAGGTCGTTAAAAAGTGGATAAAGCTAAACGCCTCGAGAGAATACATTATTAAGCACAAGGTAAACGTGTCGAAAGGTAGACACAGCGTAGAAGTATTTATCGACACAACAAACGTTATTAAAGAAGTCGATGAAGACAACAATTACATCCGTAAAATAGTTGAAGTACCGAAGGAGAATTATATGGATCTAATCATGAAAATCGCACCACTTTTGCTGATTGCATTGACAGTAATTATATTGTACTTAGTCAGGAAATGCAAAACGTATTACAGCGCAGATGAATAGAGAATAATAGATGGAATACTGCAAAAAGATAGATAAGGATGTTTACCCCCTAAGTGTAGAGTATGGAAGTACTGCCGATAGCATTAGCTCTATCATCCTCAGCGACCAGCGGGATATCCTCCATCCTCCTAAAGTACTCTACCAGAAACGTAAAGCCTTTACTCGTAAACAGTCTAAAAGCTCTCTCAGGAACAATAGGTTTAGCCCTAATAATACTTCTCTTCAACAGGCAGTTTTACAGTAAATACGTCTTCGCTTAAGCTAATACTCTTCATATCGGTCACGGGGCCTGTGTTAAGCTGGCTCTTCTACATAATGGCGCTAGAGAAGGGCGGTGTTTCAATAGTACATCCCATAGTAAACTCCTATCCACTCACAGCCATGATTGCCGGACTACTTCTGGGGTATCCCATATCAATACTAGATCTGACAGGCGCAATCACAGCAATAGTAGGCTTTAAGCTGCTATTCTCCGATAATGGGAAAATCTCAGCTAAACCAGTTATCCTTGCAGCTACAACCTCAATACTATGGGGAATAAACACCTCACTTTTCAAGCTACTTTTAGAAACAGAGGATCCAGTAACGGTAGCATTTTGGAGAGCACTTCTCGCATCAATAATACTCCTACCAGTAGCTGCAATGAAGACGAGATTCCCTAGAAAGCCCAGATACTTAATACATCCCCTCCTTGCTGGACAGCTATCAGATGTACTGACAGTAGTTCTATGGCTTTCAGCACTACAAACAGGTGAACTTGCATCAACAGCAATACTGGGTTCTCTGGGACCCTTTTTCTCGAGCATATTATCTAAGACCATGCTTAAGGAACATGTTCCATTGAAGCGTTGTATAGGCATAATAGTTGTAATTATAGGTGTTTCCCTACCACTAGCCTAGCTATTGAGCATCGTAGCCTATTTATATAGGGTTAATGTAGACTAGTGTTATAAAAGCAATGTATATTTCATAGAGTCATGTTTTCCTCTATTTTGAATGTTTAATATTTTCTGTAACCACAAGACTCGAATTATCTACTGTGAAAAATATATGGAAATATTTATATATTCATACCTTATTAAAGCACTCGGTTATTTAAATGAGGCTCGGAAGCATTTTTCTGGCTAGTATTACGGTATTGCTACTGACCTTACCTTTAACAAGTGAGGCTTTTCCCAATGTTGAGTGGCAGGAAACGTATGCCTCGCCTATTGGTTTTGTTTCGGAACTATATTCAATTGCTGTTACGAGCAAGCATATATATGCTACCGGATACATGTATCATGTAGATTCAAGGCAACGAGATTTACTCCTTCTAGTTGCTAATTTCGATGGTAGCTTAGTTGAAAAGAGGAGAGTAGGGGTGGTAAATACTAGAGGGCGTAGTATTAAAGTAGAGGAGGTAAACGGAGATGAATATGCCTATGTGATTGGATATAGGATTACTTCACCCCATGTATATTCTTTCTTTCTAGTTGCTTTTAAGAATGCAGAGAAGATTTGGGTGAAAGAGTGGAAGAAGATAGGAAAATATGAGTATGGATCCGATTTAGCTATTTATGGGGATAGAATATATGTTGTTGGATCAAGGTATTACTCTAGTGAAAAAATTCATAAAGCTGTATTGGCCTGCCTTAGAAAGAGCGATGGAGAGCTTTTATGGGAGAGGGAGTGGGCGGATTATGACGTATTTTTCTATAACGCTAAAATAATGATATATAAGGATGCTATATATTTGGTTGGAGGTATATTTAAGAATGATGAACTAGATATAATAGTCTTAAAATATAGCCTTGATGGAATCCTTTTATCATCATATGAGTATAGTGCTGGTAACAACATTTATCTAATCCCGCATGGAGCCGCCATACATGGCAGTTACGTATATGTATCAGGGGAGATATGGGAGAGTAAGATAGGTCGTAGTCGTGCTATGTTATACTGTTTTGAACTTGGCTCAAGCCTAAAAAAGATATGGGAGAAAACTTATGGTGAAGATGTGTATTACTCATATAACTGGTTCGGCGACCTGAAGATCTATAGAGATCATATATATGTCGTGGGAGGGATCTCTAAATTATTACAATATGCAAAAGGGATACTTGCAAAATATGATCTAAGTGGAAACAGAAAGTGGCTTAAAACGTATAATGAAAGCGTGCTAAGAACATCTGGACTACAGATACACGATGATAAAATCTATATATGCGGGAGTAAGGGTACATCATACTATAATCCTCCAGACTATGATGCAATGCTCATGCAGGTAGTTGAGTACTTCAGCCTCAAAGTAACGACGCCTGGAGCGGATTATTGGGTTGACGTGGAAGGAGACAAGAAGTCTGGTCCATCAGCAGAATACCTCCTACCCATGGGTATGCATGAAGTACAGGTAGAAGATGAGATAGAGGATAATGGCGTAAAACACTACTTTAAGCAGTGGAGTGATGGTGTAACCGATAACCCGAGAACTGTGGAACTATATGAAGATACAGAACTGGAAGCTCAATACGGTACACAGTACTACGTAACCGTAGATACAGCATATTCTACCGCTAGTGGCGAGGGATGGTACGATGAAGGTGAAACTGCAACAATAAGCGTAGCTGAAACGCAAGTTGATCAAGGAAACGATACAAGAAGAATATTTCAAAGCTGGAAGCTAGATGGAACTGTTGTTTCGACTGATCAATCTTATAGCTTTACTGTTAATGAGCCTCAGGCGTATACTGCTGAATGGAAGACGCAGTACTACGTTAGAGTCTATACGGACTACTCTACTGCTAGTGGCGAGGGCTGGTACGATAAGGGCAGTGTAGCCACAGTATCGGTTGCTGAAACACTTATTCAGGGCATACCCTTCAATAAGGTGTTTAAGGGATGGCGTGACCAGACTGGAGCTATCGTAGCATCCCAGCAGACCTACAGCTTCACAGTCGATACAGCTAAAACCCTAACAGCTGTATGGGAGGATGAGCTAAATCTCATAGCAGTAGCTGGAATAGGAGCCGTAGTAGCAGTAGTTGCTGCTGCAATACTGCTTATGAAGAGGAGGAAGCCAGCTGCACCAGCCTATCCGCCACCGCCACCACCTCCGCCTTAACGTCAAAATTATCTTACATTTTTATAATTATAAACGTAGTTGATAATTCAGGAAAAATCTATACTTCTTTATAGTTCTGAAGTAAGGCATGAATACTATTTAATACTTTGGAAAATAAGGGGGTGGACTTGAACTATAAGTTAGTCTATCTTTTTCTTCTAATATTTTCTGTGGAGCTTATCAGCGTCTCCTCCCAGCTTAGGCATGCTGTTTTAAACATGCTTTAAAACGGCATGTTTTAAAGTAAATACAGGCCTAAATTACTTACAGATTAAAGTATTAATTCACTGAATTCATAGTTTTATCTATATTGTTTTATGAAAAGTTTTTACTATATCTAATGGAAAAAACGTTGAAATATAATGATATTAAGAAAATTTATTTAGGAAGCAAAATAGATATATATAGCTCTAGAAGTATTTTAGGCCGGGAATATGGGTGGAGTTAGATTAAAGTTTATGGTAGCGCTATACGCATGCATCATCCTAGCATCCGTGCTGTTTATTAACCATCCACCGAAGGTGAGGGCTGTATACGAAGTAACCATCTATGCATCAAAGGATACGTTCATATCTGAGCAGGTTCCCAACTCTAACTTTGGAAGTAAACAATATCTCTTGCTGGGAACGTATACTAGTAAAAGAAGGCATGTCCTCATACACTTCTCTCTAAATTCTATACCTAATGATGCGGTAATAATATCCGCAAAGCTTGTGCTTAAGAAGTATAGTCAAGCAGCCTTCTCAGCAAGCTTTAAATTCTTTTACGTGAAGATGGTATCTAAGTATTGGAGCGAATATCGCGCTACGTGGAAGAAGAGAACCAGCTTATATTCGTGGTCAAATGAAGGGGGCGACTACTACACATCACCCTACTCATACTTTACAGTCTATAAGAATGACCCCACGGAAAAGACGTATGAGATAGATGTAACTAGTATTGTGGAGGAGTGGCACTCCGGCTCCAAAACTAACTATGGCTTCATAATATATCCATATGGTACAGCTGATGGATACGTATACTTCTACTCAAGGGAGTATACGGGTGATACTAAGGATAGACCTAAGCTTATAGTCAGATATGAAATGCCTAGTATCGACGTTTCAGCGTCACCATCCATAAGAACGGTTACTCAGGGAGAAACTGCAACCTTCCAGGTATCTGTGACCGGACAGTACTATAGTGGAACAGTACAGCTAAGCTTAACTGGATTGCCGAGTGGAACAACCTACTCCTTTAATCCGACGCAGGATACTCCGCCATTCAACTCAATATTAACCATCGTGACCTCCTCCTCAACGCCTGTAGGAACACATACTTTAACGATAAAGGGAGTTGGAAGCGGAGTATCAGATCAGACGACAATTAAGCTTAAAGTTATACAGGAGGCATCATTCACTCTCTCACTATCCGACCCTTCACTAACGATAGAGCAGGGAGACAGCGGAACAACCACTATAACCGTAAACCCGATATCAGGCTACAATAAGAAGGTAACCCTAAGCCTAGTAAGCGCACCTACCGGAGTAACAGCCTCATTCGCAAGCAATCCCATTACAGCAGGCTCATCGACGACCGTAACAATACAGGTATCCGAATCAACTACACCCGGAGCCCACACACTAGTATTTAAAGGCGTGGGAGAAGACGGAAAGGAGGCTACAACCTCCCTATCACTGACGGTTCAGGAAAAACCGTTCGACTTCACAATATCGGTGAGCCCCAAGAATATAGAGGTAAATCAGGGCGAGACGGCGCAGGTTGTAGTAACGGTAAGCTTAACCTCAGGATCAGGGAAGGAGGTAACCTTAACCGCAATTGGAGTACCATCTGGGGCAACCTACTCATTCAACCCAAGTAAGGTTACGCCGCCAGGCTCATCAGTACTAACGATAAACACTGGCTCAGCAAAGGGAACATACACAATAATAGTTAAAGGAACAGGCGATGGAAAGGAGAGAACGGATACCTTTACCATAAAAATTAAGGAGAAGATGTGTTTCATAGCGACGGCAACCTACGGCTCAGAGGTAAGCAATGAAGTAAACATATTGAGGAGCTTCAGAGATAACATAGTACTATCAACCTACGCCGGCCAGAGGTTCTACGTAGCGTTCGACGCATTCTACTATTCGTGGAGCCCAAGAGTAGCGCAGACAATACTGGAGCATCAGGAGCTAATAATCCCATTAAGGATAATACTCTACCCGCTTATAGGGACACTACTGTTTGCAACATCGATAGCTACGCCAGTAGTCTACGTGAACAGTGAATTGGCAGTATATATGGCGATGACCATAGCATCATCGCTACTGGGAATAATATACCTAACCCCGATGAGCCTGATAATAGCTAGAATAATTAAGAGGAGGATATTCACGAAGA
>QMRD01000030.1 GCA_003649225.1 Thermoprotei archaeon
GGTTTTATTGATAGTATCTCGCAGACTTTCCTGTATAGGTTTGGTGTTTTACATGTTGCTTTAAAATGTGAGGGCGCTGAAAATAATTCTAGGAAGTTTTGGAAGAACTTTATGTGATATGCCTCCGCCTTTAGGAATTCTATCGATTGTGAGGAGATGGCTATTAGGACGTATTTTTCTGCAAGTTTTTCGACTACTTTATCGGCGCCATCAATTATCCCGATATTTACTCTAGGTATTAGTTTCATTAGTATTTCCTCAGGCGTCTGATCAAAACCGTATAGCATGAACCAATAGTTTGGTAAATACCACCTTAAATCGTTTGGTCCTACTAGATTGTAGTCGCGCTTTATTCTATTTAGAGCCTCACTAAATGGTACCCCGTATTTTCTAGAGTATAGCCTTGGTATTTCTTGGTACCAGAATTTATCTATGAATTCATTACAATCTAGTAGCGTTCCGTTTACGTCGAAGGATACTACCTTGATAGCCATTCTTTAATCCTCCATTTATAGTGATCCTTCTTCACGCATAGATCCTCGTATGTATCTAGGATTAAATCGATTAGCGCTAGGACTAGCAGACTTATGTCGTTTAGTAGCATAGAGGTGAAAATAAATGTAGCTAATGAGAAAGGTAGGTGCTCGAAGAATTCAGGCATATAGTCGAATTTGAATACTATGTCGGATATATCCTTAAGTATGAATAGAAGCTGAAGTATATATAGGATAGGTGAAGTATTGAGAAAAGCGTATGTTAGGGTGAACCATATAGGCGTCCATATTATATAGTACCTCCACCTCCTCCTTACCTTATCTCTATTAATTTTAAAAGATAAGCTTTTAGCCGTCATATAGCTCAAGCCGAGCAGCCTATTATTCAGTCATGAGATAATAATTGTTTCGGTATATATCAGTAAGCTTTAAATATATATGAAGCTTAGCCTATGGGCTCATTCGGCAGGAAATAGAAAACTAGCTTGCCTTTTTGCCAATCTCTAATGATTATTCTGGCGGCTTCCTCGATGTTTAGCCGTCCGCCCTTTAAGTATAACTTTCTCCTCTCGGCTAGCTCCTCAATGATCTTTAATGGGTCGGTGGATTCTATTCCATAGGTTTCCTTAAATACTGTTGGATTCTTCTCTAATGCTATTTTAATTAAGCCGAGAGCTGGAGTAACTGGATCCTCAAGCTCCTCGGGGCTTATTGAACACTTTAGGACTAAGCTTACCTCATCCTTCTCCCTCAATGGTACTACTCCAGGGGTATCTATTACCTTAAGCCATTTCGCTGCCCTAACAGCTTGTGTATGCTTAGTGAATCCTGGTATAGGCGATGTGCCTACCGAGTGCCGACCCTTCAATAAGTTGATTATCATCGATTTTCCAACGTTTGGATAGCCTACGACTGCTACCTTAAGCTTACTATTCCTTCTATATTTCTTGAGTATTATCCACAGCCTTCTGGTTCCAAGCCTCTTCTGAGCGCTTATATATATTGTTGGAAACTCCCTACTCAATACGTTCTTCCACTCGTCTAAGACCTCCCTAGGCACTAGGTCAGCCTTATTAATTACTATGATAAGTGGCTTCCCGAGAGACTTCACGTACCTCTCGACGATCCTAGATCTGGTTCCCTCAGGGTTTCTCGAGTCAACTACCTCTAGTACTACATCTGCCTGCCTGATAACTTTCTTAACCATTATCCACAGCTTATCCTTCACGTCAAGAAATATGAATAATCCTAAATTTATTACTTGCTTCTCATGTACATATAGTTTGAGTATACACCTAACGCTGTTAGTACTACTCCAGTGGCTCCAAACATGAACCTTATTAGAGATAATACCACGCCTCTAAGTGCTTCCTTCAACCCTCCTACGAGTATATATGTTACTCCCTCACTAACATATGTGGAGCCAACTATAGCTAACAGTATTAGACCCGGAATTATTAGTGAAAGAGCGAACTCCCTTTGAGGGAACTCCTTTGATAAGCTTAAGGCTCTAATGTGCTCCGGTACTACGCTCGGCAGAGCCTTAACTATAACCTTTAGTACTGGTGGAATAATGAAGAGCTGGAATGGGAGCATTGTCGAATACCACCAGAGAGTTAATCCTATTACTAGGCTTACTAGGAATATGGCGGGTTTCGAGGCTATAGCTGGTACGAACAGTAGGTAGTATAGTGCTACCAGGATTGCGCAGGTTAGGTTGCCTATTAGTAGGGTTACTATGCTTGCTATTACGAATTTGCGCCAGGATACGTTTTTGCTCATCATTTTGCCGAAGATGAAGAATGCGATGAAGTTTGATGGTACGGCTGCTATTAGGCTCTTGAAGTATAGTTGTCCATGGCTTAGAGAATCGGCTATGAATGTTCCTATTGCTGCGCTCACGCCTCCGACATAGGGTCCGAAGAGGAGTGAGAATATGCTGGGTATGACTATGGCTGGCCTAAATTGGCCTGTTCCCCATGGGCTCTTTATATATGAGGTTATAAATGCACCTAAGGCGTATAGGACTGCTCCTATAGCGGTTGCAGCGATGTTTAATGATGTACTTCTCTTCATGTAGCCTTCACCATGTTAGATTTTCTTTAATAGAGATTTTAACTTTATCGTTAAATTTTTAAAGTCTTTAGTGTATATTTAGGGTATGAGAACATGCCTACGAGGAAGCTGTTAAGTATAAGTGGATCCTACTATGTGTCGCTTCCAGTGAGTTGGGTTAAGTCGTTGGGTCTAGAGAAGGGCTCGCCGTTGAGAGTTGAGGTAGCTTCTGACAGCTCGATAATTATTAAGCCTATTATGGTTGAACGGGAGACTGAAGCTAAGAGTATTAGGATTAGTGTTGATGAGTTTCTACGTAGGCGGATTATTTCAGCATACCTTAGTGGCTATGATATAATTGAGATACATGGTCGCGGCGTTCTTAGCGAGACCGTTAAGTCCGTTATCTACGATGTTGCTGGAA
Organism: Thermoprotei archaeon; assembly: GCA_003649225.1. Classification (GTDB taxonomy): domain Archaea; phylum Thermoproteota; class Thermoprotei; order Thermofilales; family B9-G17; genus B9-G17. The sequence goes on from QMRD01000030.1 coordinate 2,974, forward strand.
GCCTTCTCGGTCTTGAGGTTGTAGAGGATAAAGGGGATAAAGTTATTCTCCAGTGTTTTGTTGGAGGATATAGGGATTTAAGTAACGTTATTAGGCGTATGAATGAGATATCCAAGTCTATGTATAGGGACTCCATTAGAGCTTTATTGAATAATGATAAAAGGCTAGCTAAGCTAGTTGTTGATAGAGATAATGTTGTGGATAAACTGTACTTCTATTCTGTTAGGATTATTAGGTCGTCTATAAGCAATCTATGTAAGCTTCTTGCAAGCGGTGAAACTGATGGAGTGAAGTTAATGGATTACAGGTTTATCGTACACTATATTGAAAGGCTATCTGATCTTGGCGAGAAGCTTGCTAATACTGTTATGGATATTTTAGCTTCTGGATTTAGAGCTGATGGGAAGATTCGTAAGAGCCTCGCTAGACTTACTGATAGATTATGTTTGCTTCAGGATAATGTTTTAGTTGCATATAGTAGGAGAAATCTGAAGCTAGCGAGCGAATCCTATAAGCTTTTTAGGAGTATTTTAAGTGATTGTGAAAGGCTACGTGAGGAGTATCCTGAACTGGAAAGGCTTTTTACATCGATAGTTGAAATAGGCTCAATGATTATAGATATAGCAGATTTGGTATTTTAAAGGAGCAACTCCCTAGGCTTTCTACCGACGTAGTAGTATACGACTCTATATCCTAAGTCCTTCAGCTTCTTAGTGGCCTCTCTCCACATGTACCCTACGTGTTGGGGGTTGTGTGCATCGGATCCATACGTTATGTATTTTATCCCATATTTCCAGCAGGTTTCTAAATATATGTCTCTTGGGTAGAAGCTATTTATGCCGTGTCTGAAGCCTGAAGTGTTTATCTCTATCCCCGCGTTGTATTCTTTAAGCATCTCTATCGACCTCTCGGCTATCTTTATGTACATACTGGGTTCAAGCTCATGTCCATAGTATTTTACTGCATGTTTTCTTATGACGTCTGGATGGCCTATTACGTCGAAGAGCTGGGATTCTATTGCCTCCTCGACCTCCCTGAAATACATTTTATAAACCTCCTCCTCACTGTATTTTCTGAAGAAGCTTAGTGGAGGATAGCTTTCCGTTATCTCGTAGCTTTTAACGTAGTGTATCGAGCCTATTATGAAGTCGAACATATGCTCATAGTCTTCGAGGACTTTCCTTATGTCCCTGAGATATCTTCTCGAAAAAGTTACTTCAAGCCCTAAGTATATGTTCGAGCCTATACTTTCCCTAGCTTTATCGAACTCCTTTATTAGGGTGTCTATCTGCTCCGGCATAATAGTGTTTCCTGGCACCAATCCACGCTCTGGATGATACTCGAAATGATTTGTTACACATATTCCACGTATTCCGGCCTTAATGGCGCTCCTATAATAATCCTCTATTGAATAATTTCCCTTAACATCTTTGGTGTATCCAGTATGTACATGTAGATCATATATAATATATATCACCCATTTACCTTATTTTCGCTCTTTTAACTATCCTGTTAACAAATGTTCTTAAGATTAACATTAATCCACTAGCCATCTTCGATATCTCCTGTCTATGTTCGATGACTATATGCACTAACAGCACTATGAATATGAAGTATATTATCCATGATGTTGTTACAAGGGCTTGTGCTATTGCTATATCCGCTGGTGTTGCCATCCCGTAACTTGCGAACTCGCTTATTACGCTAATTAACGGTGGAGTTATTATCAGGGAAAAGAACATCATCGTTACTGCAAATACCTCAATCATTAGTATTTCATAGCTTAGGAACATTAACACTAGCGTTGACATTATCATGAAAATTATGCTATTTATTGCTACCTCTTGATAAACCGTTGAGAATATTGAGGCAACGGATAGGATCAGTATAGAGGTAAATATTATCCTAATGCTGTCCAGTGATAGCTTGGATTTTGTTCTGGTAAATCTTGATCGCAGCCTTAGCTCCGAGATTGAGATTATTGATAGTGATATCAGTATGGAGAAGTCTGTGAGCTTTATTATGTACTCTGAATGCGTCAAAAGAAGTAGACCCATGAATGCTATTATTATGTATGGGTCGAGCCTGACCTCCCTTATAGGTATGAAGAATACGTCTGATGTCAGCTCCTTTAGGTGTTTTAATGCAGCCACAAAGGCTGGTATGTAAGTAGTTAATATTCCTAGGGATATACAGGATAATGTTATTAGAAAAGCCGCATAGGATGGCTTAGCCATATCCAGAGCTGGGATAAGTGTGGATGGTATCTCATAGCCTTTCTCAGACATATTTATGTACATACTTATATATAGTATGAATATTATAGATGATATTAGAGAACCTCCCAGCATTGCTTTCCTCAATATAGATGCAGCCTCCTTTAACATCAATGCTGGCTTCTCGGCTTTGGTTTTAACGTTCTCCCCAAGGCTCTGAACTTCCTGGAATCCGAAAACCATTAGATAAACGTATGCCGCTGATGTTAGAGTTCCTAGTATTAAGGATTCCACACCACTAGTTGATGGATTGAAATTCAGCTCATGTAATGGGGGGATTATTGAAACATTATAGTATGTGGCCATGAAATATATATGTAAGATTAGGAGAAAGAAGAATATCGACGTTAGAATCGACTGTAGGCTTACCATTTTCTCCCATCCCTCATAACTTACTATGACTATCGTTGAAAGCAATATGAAGAGAGCTACTTTAAGGCCATAATATAATATTGAATTAGTGCTTAAGTCAAGCCATGGAAGGAACAGCGGCAACATGTACTCTGTTACAAGGCTAATGATTATTAGTAGGTTGAAAGCTGCTAACGCCACATTTCCAATCCACATAGTGAATCTTGAAACCATGTATAGGTAATGTTTTACGCCGAAGGCGTTTCCAACGAATGATGGTCCTCCAACTATCTTGTTTCCAAGCTTCTTGCTGTAGAAGTACATTTTACCATAGGCATATGCTAGAAGTATTGATGATATTGAGGATAGAATCATCCCCGGCAGAGCGTAAGCTCCAAAGTGTTTTACGCTATTAGGACACAATACAAATGTTGAAGGACCTATCGTAGCTCCTATGCTCACGGATAAAAGAGTAAGCAAACCGTATTTTCTCTCTCTTCTCCTTCTGCCTAATTTTGGTTTAATACTTACGGCTTGTATTATGCCAGAGCCTAGTATTTTGGTTAATGATATTCTAGCTATTACGATGATTATTAGGAGGAGCGGTATTAAATAGAAGAAGAGAAGGAGCGTTGGCAGATTAGGCGATATGAGTATGAGATCCATTATTAGGGGTATGAAAAGCAACGCTGTGAAACCGTCTATTATCTCCTGCGGCATAAACCTTACTTGAATAAGTGAGAACAGAAATACCACTAGAAGAAAAGCTAGCACTCCAGCCATGAACATTAGATACTTTATAATTATGGATATGAAATCAAGTACGTTCAATTTTAGTCTAGCCATAGGTATTTCGTGGCCCATTTTAGGCCCCAATCTACTTTTTAATTGCAGCCCCTATCATGTGGGCTTGATAGAGGCTTAATATAGCTATGATCATAAGTACGAAGCCTAAAACTTTAAACAGAGGATCGATGACCATGAGGATATGTGGGTTCTTAGATACTATTTCAAGAGTCCTCTCTATTAATGCTGTAGCATTACCTCCTCTAACTTCGCCGAAAAACAGGTAGGGCGGGAAGAATAGGTATATACCCATCATGAAGGCTAAGGCCGCTGTTATTACCCAGAGTATCTGGAAAAGCCTAGCTATGGTTACGTTTCCTCCCCACGGGTATCTTGCTATCTCTATGAAACGCCTGAAGTCCTCATCCCTCCTCATTTTATCAAGTGTATGGGAGAATTTCTCCCTATTCTCCTTCATTAACCTCTTTACTCCGAGGATTATGACGTAGTCTGCCTTGTTTAGCAACTGCTCGATGTCGCTTATAACCTTAAGCGCCTCATCATTACTCTTAACTATGCTCCTCAGCTTGTCTATCTTCTCCTGAAACTTATCGGATACGACCTTCGCTGTTCCGGACATAATATTCACTCCTAAAGACTAAGATGTTATGAGGTATTTTTAGATAATGATTTTCTCTCCAGAGGGTATAAATATATATTCCGGTAGCATTGGGATGATACTAGTAATTTCTCGCCAAGATATTTTTATTTATTTGTCTAGCTAGAAGCCTTGCAACCCTGAGAGGCTCTGGCACAGAGCCAGTAACAGTAAATCTATTCAGAATAACACATGCATCCCTGTACGTTATCCCCTGAGTTCTAATGTACACGGTGTATCCCGTCTTAAGCCTAAAAAACTGCCTTGATCCCAGCTTCCTATACATTCTTATCCTTTCTTCAGCATCCTCTGGAAAGTATCTTTTTATGAAATCCTCTATACCTTCACTCTCCTCGTAGGTTACAACTATTACAGGCCTTCCCGTCTCCTCATATACCCTATCTACATCAATGATATTGAACCACGCTATTATACATCCATTCAACATTATAATGCTGATATCCTCCCTATTTAAGAGCTTATATATCCTCAATACTCCCTCCGTTGCATCCATGCCTCCAACGGTAATTTTCGTGAAAGCAAAGCCATCTATAATGAAGTCCCCCCGCATAACAACTCCAGCAAGCAACGACTCCCTGCTCTTACCTCTAACGTAACTCTCTGCTATTCCCAATACTCTTAGAGCCTTCTTATAGATTCCTACCATGGCTAATTACATCCATCCACAATACGACTACTTCGGAAAACTGGTTAACACCTTACACCCATCCTCGGTTACTAGAACCATATCCTCTATCCTTATTCCACCGTATCCAGGTATGTATACTCCAGGTTCAACGGTAACAACTACTCCAGGCTTAAGTACGACATTTTCTGACTTAGGAGATAACGCTGGTGCTTCGTGAACTGCAAGCCCTACGCCGTGGCCGAGAGAGTGATTAAAGTACTGTATTAACCCCTTCTCCTTCAATATTTTTCTTGCAA
>QMRD01000031.1 GCA_003649225.1 Thermoprotei archaeon
GCCATGAGCATAGAATATAAAGCTAGGGATATGGTTGAAGCGGTAAAACTAATTGAAGCCCTATGCCTAATATCCTCTGCTGTACTGAAGTAGCTACTCTATCTCCTCAACCCAAACATTATACGTATTTCCGTTAAACCTTACTCTCAGCGGCACTGCACCTCTCCTCGAGGCCTCGGCTGAGAGCATAATCATTTTTTCAATCCTATTTATCTCGCTCAGATACTTGAAGATCTCTATCTTAGCGTCCTCATAACCTATAGCCTTCAGCCTAACTATCGAGCCATTAGTTAAGCGGGCAAGCTTATCGAAGTCACAGGGGAGAATCTCCGCCATAACCGAGTACTCCCCATCCTCGCCCCTAATAACTCTAACGTCCCCGTTTTCAAGGACAGCTATCTTAATATTATCATTTAATGATTTTAGTACGACACTATGGCCGTTACCGTTCCTATACAATATAAACTCCTTTCCATCAATCGATTCCTCGCTTTTACCTAGAAGAACTATCTTAATTTCCTCAGGATTTCCAGTCTTAGGAATATAGTTGCTTGAGAGGAATCTTCCGGGAACCTCCATTAATATGGCCTCAAAATCTCTCTTAGACTCTACAATATCAATAGCACCTAAGTTGATGAGTTTTATCCCTTTCTTACCCTGAAGCTTAAATCCGCCGAGAACCGATAGGTATGCTACTGAGCTTGTGCTTAACATAACCATAGAGCCGGATTTAATAGGTATGCTCCTCCAGAAATCCATCCTCTCTCCATTAACGGTTAACACGCCATTGCCTGTAGCCGAAATGACGGTATTTTCGTCAAACGAAAGCTCCACGTCGCCGCACCTAACTTCGATAACAGGAGTCGATCTATCGTTACCTAAAATAATGTTTGAAACAACATACGAATAATAGTCTAGGACATTCTGATGAGCTAAGGGTGCCTCCTCTTTAACTATGAAAGCCCTATATGCCTTATGTATCCTTGCCTTCATACTATCAGTCTTCGTCAAAAGTCTTAGTCCATTTAAGCTTCTGTCGATATATAAGCTTTGCTCTTATACTATGAATACCGGGTCATATTAAGCAATGGACGTTATTTTAAATTCAGACAACCGAATGTATTGACTTGATTACTTGCGCATTTTTAATGTCCTTATCTTTCAGTTTAATCCATAGATCCCTGTTACGTATGCATCCGGGGTCAGGGCCAGTTATGTCTCTAGTGTATGCTAGAGCTCTAGCTCTGCATCCGCCACAAATATACCTATAGGGGCATTCTCTACAGTTTCCTTTAAGGTTGTTTCTGTCCCTAAGCACCTTGAAGACTCTGGAGTTATTCCATATTCTAACGAAGTGAGTATCTCTGAGGTTGCCTACAACAATATCTGGGATAAATACACATGGAGTTACAGAGCCATCCGGCTGGATGGCAGCATATATTCTTCCAGCTCCACATCCACCGATGTACTCAGCAAGCGATGAAATTACGGGATCTCCTTTAACGTAAAAATGTGTAGCCGCTACATCTCTACCGCTACTCAGAATACACGAAACTCTAGCGAACTGAGGAGCTGTACTATATATCTCTATATCTCGCCGCGTATTCTCAAAGTATAGCTTAGCTAAGAGTCTCTCTCTTTCCTCCGGCTCAATATCATAGTCTATCATCCTAATGCCTCTACCAACGGGAATAAAGTTAAAGAATACCATTCTGTTTGCTCCTAGTTCTTCGGCAAAACAAATCATCTCGTCTATTTCATCAATATTAAACCTAGTAATCGTTGTAGCGATACCTACGGATATACCCTCCCTAACAGCGTTCTTAACACCTTTAACAGCCCTATACCAACTACCCTTAACGCCTCTAAACTTATCATGTTTATAAGGATCAGTAGAGTCAATGCTAATTTCAACATATCTTAAGCCAGCACGCTTAAGTTTTCTAGTATAACTGGGGTCAGCTAATCTCCAGCCGTTAGTAGCTAGAGCAGTATATATACCTCTGGAGGAAGTCTCAGTCAAAATTTTAATGAAGTCCTCATGAATAGTCGGTTCACCTCCAGAAAAGGCTATAGCAGCTACTCCTGCATGATCGAGCATATCCAGTACCTTAAGCTTTTCATTAAAAGTAAGCTCGCTCTCTAGTTTAGCGCCAGCATTTTGATAGCAATGTTGGCATCTCAAATTACAAACATTAGTAAAGTTCCAGACGATAAGAAAGGGAGCTGGAAATTTCTGAGGAACAGTTAAACCATAAATTCCCAAACCGGAAATTACTAAGTTCAAACCGCGTCTAACGGCAGGATCTCTGAGGCTCTCCAATGATTTATTAAGATCACCACCAAGCATCTTAACGATAATCGATAAAATAATCCTTAGTAATCCCGCATAGAACCTAGTAGATAGACAGCTACAGTTGTAGCCAACCATACAATTTATAGCTTCAACAAGTAAAGTAGATTTCTTGTCATTATACTCTACACCTTTAGATAGAGCCTTTAACAAGAGCTTGGAAGGGGGAGTATTAAATATAAGTCTAATACCTGCAAGGAACGATGCTATCCCGCTAGACATGTATTTCCCCCGGAAAATATATCGACGCTTAGATTTAAATTTTTCTGAAAAAACTGAAAAATATTTTTATATCAGCATATTAAATGAGAAAATATTGGGTAAAATAAACCAAGTTAACGGGCTATTCTAAATGACTAAACTTAATTCTTCCTTTAATTAGGTTAGTTACTATAGCTGGTATTTTTTCTAATTTAACCCTAACCTGTTTTCTCGTATCTCTATCCCTTATTGTTACGGTATTATCTCTCATTGTATCCGCATCCACAGTTATACAGTAAGGTACACCCCATTGATCATACCTCTTATACCTCGACCCTATGCTTCCCTTTTCATCATAGACGATATGGTATTCCGTCTCTTCACATAGCCTACGCCAGATATCCCTAGCTATCTTGGATTCCTCCCTAGCGTATTCTCTCGGCATCATAAGCGGGAGTACAGCAGCTTTAACTGGCGCAACCTTCCTATGGAGTTTCAGCCAATCGTACTTCCTATCGACCTTAGCTTTAACGTAAGCGTAGGATAGTATCGTCAGTATAGTTCTCTCTATACCAATTGAAGGCTCTATAACGTGGGGTACAACCTTAACTCCATTAACCTCCTCAAGCATTTTCACTCCACTCATCTTCATATGTTTAGTTAAATCGTAGTCCGTCCTGTAGGCGTTACCAACTATCTCCTTCCATCCAAAGCTAAAGCATATTTCAAGGTCAAAGTTTCCAGCTGAATAGTGCGGCGTCTCCTCGGGAAGCATCTCCCTAAATCTAATAGCATTAAATGGTACGCCAAGATCTTCCGTAAGGAACCTCACTTCCTCAGCGAGAACGTAGGCCATCCACTCGTTAGGCAGTATACCCCTCTTAACGGCTTCATCCGCCGTAATCTCGACAACTTCCTCGCTGCCCTTAAGCTGAGCCTCCCTAGTAAGTATCCTTAATAGAGTTTTACGGTACTCCTCGGTAAAGTAGGGGCAATTATTCACCTGACATCTCTTACAATCCATACACTTGGGCCTATACCTCAAATCCTCGCCAACTATACCCTTCCTCTCAGCCTCCTCTCTACTGAACGGTATACACTTCGCATCCCTCAAAACAAAGTACTCTATCTCCATCTGCTCGAACTCCCTAAGCCTAAACAAACCCCTCCTCGGCGATATCTCGTTCCTATACGATCTACCTATCTGAGCTATACCGAATGGAGGCTTACCGAAAACGTTTCTAATTCTAGGATACGATAGGAATATGACCTGTGCAGTCTCCGGGCGTAGAACGGCGTTATCCTCCACTGAAACGCCAACTTTAGTCTTAAACATTAGATAGTGTCTCCTAACGTCGCTGAGCACTCCACCACATACGGGACACTTAAGCCCATTAGATCTTATTATCTCAGTAAGCTCATCGACGCTCTTACCCTCAGCCTTAAGGTTAAGCTTCTCCTCAATAAGGTGATCGGCCCTAAACGTCCTATTGCATCTAGTACAGAATACTATTGGATCCCAAAAGCTATCCAAGTGGCCGGAGGCCTTCCACACTATCGTAGGCGTCAATATGCTTCCAGAAATCTCATAGACTCTCTCCTTACTCCATATAAACCTCCTCCTCCAGAGCCTCTTAATCTCCTCCACAAGCAACGTACCCAAGTGGCCGAAGGTGTAGAAGCCGGAGAAAGCCTGCTTACTAGAGTATATTTCAGCAGTCGGAAATACAACCGCCTCCCTTATCAGGAAACGCATTATCTCCTCTATCCCAGCTGGCTTTAGCTCCATTAAAGCAACCCCTGGATTTTTTCACTGATACACTATTGAACAAAGATATAAATTTACTGAGATTCGAGAAGACTGAAGTTGGCATAAAACATCGAAACATGTAGTTAAAAATATATCCAACAATAGCAGATAAATATACGCCGGTAGTTCAGCCCGGAAGAATGCCCGGTTCGCACCCGGGAGGTCGCGGGTTCAAATCCCGCCCGGTCCACCACTTAACTTTTCTCATCTAGCTAATTAAAGGAGATAAAATAACCCTTTTATTAATAAAGAACTATTACTCGCCCATTACTTCAACTACTATTCTCCTCACGCTACGTGGACCGTCGAGTTCAACTAGGAATATGTTCTGCCAAGTACCTCTAATTAGTCGTCCATCTTTAACAGGGAATATTCTAGCAGACTCAATGAACGCTGAGGCTAGGTGTGCAGCAGCATTATCATCAATAAGGTTATGCTTCCACTTACCATCATGCGGATAATCCTCCCTAATCTTAGTAAGCATATCCTCCATTAAGCCGGACTCGTGTTCATTAGCTATAATCGCTGCAGTAGCGTGTGGAGCATAGACAAGACACATCCCATTCTTAATACCGCTCTCCCTAACCGCCTTCTCAACCTCGTAGGTAATATCCACCAGCTCCAGCCGCCTACTAGTCGAAATCCTAAGCTCCTTAAAGAAGACCTTCATACACTACACCAATATCCCTTATAAAACCACCAATAATATAGTTTTTGCAGTTCTAGTAATCAAAGCAACTAAATAACCGAGTACATACATATTTCGTGGCTTGTAGTCTCCTAAGCATCCTATTTCCGAAAAAATATTTTTGTCGGAAAATTTATATTATCGGATATTGTTTAACCTATTGGGGGACATAATTATATGAAAGAAATGTACTTGAAAGTAGGTAAAAAGGGCGAAATATATACTTCGAAGGAAATTAGAAATCTGGTAGGCATTAAGCCATCTGGATATGTCATAGCTAAAATTTCTGAGGGCAAGCTTATAATTGAACCATTAGAAAGGGCTGAGGATATAATTAAGAAACCTAAAAAAATCCAACTAACAGTTGAAGAATTTGAGAAGTTAAGTATGGAAGTTCAGAGGGAAATGCTTGAACCATAGAGGCCTACTGTTGGATACAAGCTATCTACTACCCATATTCGGGATAGACATAAGCTTAGAGATGCCTTTAAATGTTATTCTAAACAGTGGACAAAGCCTCTTCTATAATCCCGTAAGCCTCATCGAAATCAAGTGGGTATACTATAAACTAGTTAGAATGAAGAGAATAGATTTGAGAGATGCGAGGAAAAACTATATCCTAGGATTAAACATCCTAAAAGCAGATGAGAGATTTAGAGAAACACCACTTACAACCCCAGCAATAGAGAGAGTAGCAGACATACTCCACGACATGGGTCTTAACGACTATTTCGACCGCATGATAGCAGCCACATCAATAGTAGAAAAACTCAAGCTTATAACCGATGATCAAGAACTAAAGTACATAAGGGAGAAATATTTAAAATTCATTAAGTAGAATAGAAACCTAAAACTTTACTATTTTTTCAATATTATAACGTTAAATAATCCTTTTCTTCTACGTTCAATGAGGCCACGTGCTTCAAGTTTATCTAGAATTATACTTACCATACTCTTAGATAGGCCTGATTTATCGACTATCTCACTCTGTAGCGCTACTCCTCCCATTGAGGCTATAATTTCATAGATCCTTCTCTCATTTAAGCTTAGATTCTCCATCCTGTGCCGTAGCTCACGCCTAGTTAATTGGAGAAACAGATATATCCCGCTGGCCGTAGCTACGGCTGTAAAGACTATAATCATAACTACATCGTATATTGTGTATAGATGGTTGACCTCCTCAACGTATACGTTTAATCCCTCCTGAACCTCAATTCTAATGTTAGTTGGACTCTGAACCTCAGAGACAACAATATATATGGATATAATGTAGGCTAGTAAAGCCGTAACTCCCAGTAATCTACGCCTTAACTCAATACCTACTCTCATACTAAAACCTTACATTAATCAATACGTGGAGCAGAAATATTTCAATTATGGTTTAAAACCAGTTTAAATCAGGCATAAACCATGTTAAAAATAGATTTATAAGATAAATTTTTATGCGATATATAAAATATCTTAACTAGTGATAACATGACTAGGCATATAGCCTTAATCCTCATCCTAGTAATACCGCTATTATTGGTAGCTTTATTTTACTTAGGGATTGTTTCAAAGTTTAATTTTACACCAGTAATCTCTAGGGGCGTAATTAGGGAAGATGAGCTAATTATAATACGTTTAATAATGCATAGAAATTTAATAAAAGAAGGGGACGTTTTTATAATTGGAGGAGAAGATATATCGCTATACAGTGGCTATATAAGGATACTATTTCAGACGGACAGCATCCTTATAAGAGTAGGGGATCTAAAAATCAGCTTTAGAAGGGACGATCTAGTTAACGGTGTTGCCGTATATAATACAACCGTGAACAATTATCCCTTAAAGGCAGTTGCAGGCATAGTGGAAAATACGACGTTATCATCATTTCTTAACATTACGGAATGCATATCCATCAACTGTAGCTTTATGAATCTAACTGCATACATAAGCCCCACGTTACAGAAGTTTAATGGACAAAACATATGCTATAGGTATTGGTATTCAATGCTAATTTTTAGCCAGATAAATAGGACGTATATAGCTCTGCCCTTATCGGATAATATAAATGGAACAAAAGTCGTAGTATATGTCAATGTACGTCCGAACTTTAATCTTATACCGGAGAAGCTGCGCTTCCCCACTAAAGGAGAGGATATCCTGGAAATAGTAATTCTAAGGGACTTAAGAGGAACTCTCATAATATTTTACTCAGAGGATTTTCTCGAGGAAGAGTTCCTTGAAAAGCCCTATAAGGAGGAGACGAGATTGATATTAAGTATTCTCGAGAATAACAAAATTGTAAGGAATATGTTAAACAGTAACTGTACAATTGAAAAAATTGGTGTAAGTAGATTTGGATACAAGCTCCATTCGGCATATGTATATATTAGCTGTAGGGAGCTGGAGAATTACAGGATAATAGTAGTGGTAAATCCAAAATCATCTAATATAGATAGAATAATTCTCACGCCGAGAGGGTAACTAATCAAGTCTTTCGATAACGAATTTATCAATTCTACCATTCCTTACAACAGTTTTTATTTTCCCGCTAATAGTCTTCGCCCTGGCAAGCGTTAGGGCTATTCCGTAGAAGTCGCCTGAGGATACGGCTAGATGTAGAGTGTATAGGATGTAGAGGAATAGGCGGAGCGGCCCCCTATATAGGAGTAGATCGACGTTGAAGCTGGATATAAGGGCTGAAGCCAGTAGGATGACTGTTAAAATTTGGGGTGATAGGGCTACGACGATATACTGTGTAATGGTGGCTTCATCGTAGATAACCATTA
>QMRD01000032.1 GCA_003649225.1 Thermoprotei archaeon
GCTAGTAAAGCTGATCTGGCCCGGTGGATTAGGCTACACCTATACCGAGAAATCGCTGAGCTTCGAGGCTCTAAGTAAGTCTTCAAGCATACATCTAACCGTTCCCAAGGAGGTTACGGCTGGCGATAAGCTGAGTATTTCTGGATACCTGATTCCAGGGCTCGCTAACGAAACCGTAGTTATCAAGCTGCTGGGGCCGAAGGATATTATTATAGTACGTAATGCAACGACGGGAATTGGCGGAGAATTTACCCTAGAAATTTCAACTGAGGGTTTCATCCCGGGAGAATGGAGGATACATGTCGAATGGAGCGGAGGGGAAAGGGATTACGTATACGATGGCTGTAGCGTTGAATATATGCTAATTGTTAAGGAGAATCCACTCTATAAGCTTCTTCTACCCTTGGTAGCATTAATAGTAGTCATCATAGTTATAGTCGCAGTCTTAAAGAAGCTACGCTAAAAGATTAAACCATCCTTTTATCTAAATTTCAGCTATAGATACAGTAAGCTTATATAGCTTCTAACTCATATCTACCCCCATGTATCCGCCGCCTCCTCCCGAGAGTAAAGGTAAAAGTGTTGTCTGGATTATACTAGGTATAGTTATAGGCTTTCTGCTCGGCTTTAGTCTGGAGTACTCCATAGCTACCTCCGAGATATTGTCGCTAAAAAATAGAATTTCAACGCTAGAAAACAGCCTTATTCAGTGCCAGAGCAGCCTTGAAAGCCTCAGCCAAGAGTATCAGCAGCTAAGCAGCGAGTATTCTATCCTGGTGCAAAACTATACTATACTAAGCCAGAAGTATAACCAACTGCTCGAGGAACATCTTGTGCTTATCAATAACTATACTCAGCTTAAGCAGAAACTTACTGAGCTTGAGGAGCTTAACGAGAAGTTTCAGAACCAGACACGTGAAGTCCTGTATTACCGCATATTTACGATCTACAACTATAAGACAGGGGAGTACTGGTATGCATGGTATAGAATTAGGGCTTCAGACTACTACCACTACAGGTTTGACGTCGAGACCCATACACCAGCTAAGCTAAACGACAGGTTTACTGAGGAGCTTCTCAGGAAGGCAGTACTATCGTGGAGAGACATGGAAAGCATGGTTATTAGGGAGATAGCTGACGACTTATGGTATATTAGCGGCGGAGACGAAGAATTGTTCGTAAACTTAGTCATCCAGTTTGTTCACCAGATATACTACAACGTAACCTCATATACCAAGTATCCTATAGAAACTCTAGTAGAGGGCTCTGGAGACTGCGATAATCTCGCTGTTTTCGCAGCATCGATTCTCAACGCTAAAGGGTTTGACGTCCTCTTGATGCTTGTTAAAGCAGATGGCGGAGCGCATGCCATGCTGGCGGTAAACATACCTTCTCCAGACGACTTATTCACCTACGGCAATAGAGACTATAGATACTACTATGAATATAATGGCGTGAAATACTGGCTAATAGAGGCCACATGGAGCAGAATAGACGAGGATTGGATTGACCCTGCTACACCTGAAGCATACGATTATTTAGGTTCGTTTGTCGGCGATAATCCCTGGGAGAGCATAGAAGTGGTAAGTGTAATTGAATTTAGGGGCTGAGCTAGAATACCGTTTTTTGTTTTCTCTTAATATATGCGTATATCGATACAGCTATGAATATCACGGTAGCTGTAACCACTATGCAAGCACCTACTGGTAAGTTAAGGATAAACGACAATATTACTCCCGCCGACCCCGATGTTCCTCCAATAAGTGCCGATAGCAATATCATACGTTTAATGTTTTCAGCTGTGAAACCGCATGCAGCTGGTATATATAGTAGACTGAAGACAAGGAATCCACCAACTATCTTAAGTGAAACCGAGATTGCAACGCCCGAGAGAATAGTTAGAAGGTAAACGTATAATCTAGTATTTACTCCCTCAGCTTCAGCAAGCCTTCTATCGAAGAGTATGCTTTGAAACCTGTTCCAGAGTAATGCGAGAACTAGTGCATATAGGTACGCTAATATTACTAATACCGCCAAATACGTTCGAGTAACAGCCAATATACTACCCCAAAGTATTCCCCCGACCTTCTCGGCCGCTAGCGTTGGACCTGGAGATAGGAATATGAATATGAAGGTTAAGGCATTGTACGTTGAAAACATAACCATAGCTAATGTATCGGAAGGCACTCCCGTCGCATCAGACAGCGGCCCAATTATAACAGAGGATAATATTGCAAGCATCATGGCTGTATACAGGGGATCGATGTTAAGAAATAGGCCTATTGCAGCTCCAAACAGTGCTGCATGAGCTATAGCGAAGACTAGTGTCGAGAGACGAAGCCTTGCGATGAGAACCCCTGATATCCCGCAGAGGGATCCAGCTATAATTGAAGCCGATAAAACAGTTAGGAGGAACATCTCTCCACACCAGCTATGCATCCATCAACCAAGCGAACGCGCATAGTTAATCCAGCAATTTTAGGTGGAGCATGGGATACTAGGACGATAGTCATGCCCTTGCGATTAAGCTTATACAGTAGGTCGGCTACAAACCTCCTCGAATCATCATCCAGTGAGCTAAACGGCTCATCTAGGAGAAGAAGCTTTGGGTCCCTAGAGAGAGCCCTAGCTAAAAACACTTTTTGCTGTTGTCCTCCACTCAACCTCCCGATAGGTCTGTCGCTGAGCTTATCTATGCCTAACAGCTTAAGCACCTCATCAACCCTCTTCCAATCGTCCCTGCTCAGCCTACCTAGGGCTCTCTTTGATGCAAGGCCCATAGCAACAATCTCCCTAACCTTAAACGGTTCGTCAGGTTTTTTCATGAAGTCCTGCGGAAGATAACTACACATCATCCTAGCCTTATACGGGCTTCTAACCATATCGTGGCCGAATACCTTAACTATTCCGCTGACCGGTTTAAGTATCCCAAGTATCGTTTCAAGAAGCGTTGTCTTGCCTGAACCATTTGGACCGGTAACTAGAACATAGTCCCCAGCATTAATTTCTAAGCTAATATTTCTTATTGCTGGCCTATTCTCCCCCGAATAAATTGTTGTCACGTTTCGTAGCTCAACCGCTGGGTCTAGCACCATCCTTACTCCGCCTACCGATAATATATCCAGCTGCTAATCCAGCCGTAAACGAGATAACCACAGCCAGAATAAGGAAAGTCTGCATCCTCCGGATTTCATTCGCTATCAACCTATATTTCTCTTTAAGATCGGCAAGCTGCATTTCAAGTTTAGATATCTTAAATTTTAATTCATTTTCAACATCAGATATCTTCTGCTTAAGCTCCTCAACATCCTCCTTTTCAGCAGATACATTAAGTAGATACTTTATTAAATCAATAATGTTCGTCAGGTTATACTCCTCTTCTCCTTTATTAACAGGTGGCTCTAAGGCTTTTTCAACTTCCACATTGAAATTCTGTATAATCAAGACGTAATCCACCCTACCCTTCCATATCTCCGTACCTACTTCGATCCCCATAAGGTATTTTCCATGTATAAGTTCGCCGTAGCTATTTTCAACAGCATCAATTATATCTTCAAGATTAAATCTGACTAGCGTATTTGTTATGTTTCTTTTTCTAGGGAATAGCGCTATGTAATGCCATTTACCCGCGCTGTGGTATATGTAGAATTCCTCTAGCGTATATAATCCATTGATAGATAGCGGTAGATAGACTACCTGAGCCCCCCTCATAATCATCCATTCAGCCGCCATCGGATCGTAGTAAAGCCATATCATCAGCTCAACCGTATCGCTATACTTGCTTGGATCAACATCCTTAGTACCAACAGGCAGAAACCAGAGGTCGAAGGCCACATTAATAACTCCCTTCTTCTTATTTAGTGTGCTTTTAATGCATACAGTAAAGTTGAAGTCGGTTGTGGGGAAGGATATATTCCAGTCGTTAGCACAAGGATTCCACCAAGGCTTACATCCAATCCATACCTCAGGGTAGCCTATTACCGGAGTATTTTGATCCCTAACATGAACACTATTAATGTTAGCAGTAACGACTATGCTGCGATTTATCCGGAAGTATTTAACCTCAACCGTACCGTCTAAGCTCTCCGTATTCCAGAGGTTAACATCTATAACGTAAATGC
This sequence comes from Thermoprotei archaeon, assembly GCA_003649225.1. Lineage (GTDB taxonomy): Archaea > Thermoproteota > Thermoprotei > Thermofilales > B9-G17 > B9-G17. The sequence goes on from QMRD01000032.1 coordinate 4,122, forward strand.
GCCTACCATTCTCCCCAACAACAACTGGATCGTGTGTGCTTGGGGGATAGCTAGAATAGTATACGCCATTATCACATACAGTTATCACATCCAAAAATGGAGGGAACAAAATTGCCAGTACAATTAGAGACTTAAGCCGCATTTAAACACCAATAAATCATTATATGATAATTTATTAATTATTTAGGCATGCTGTTCAACTATAAATAGCTCGTTAAACTTCCTGCTATTAACCCATTTAACGCCTTCACTCATATCCATACTCATTATTTTCTCTATAACGTGATCACGCACCTTTATAACCACGGATTTACCCTCAGCATCCCTAAGCTCAAGCGATAAACCTCTATCCTCAACCATCTTGATATTTCCCTTACCCATAGTACATGATGTTGCACACTGTACTCCATCAATAAAACAGGTATAGGGGCGCCTCGAGGGGCACCTAACTATAGCTTCTATCTTAAACGGGGAGTTGGCTTTAATTATACTTAAAGCCTCCAGTCCCGCAATATATCCTAGCGTTAGGAATGGACCTAAGTGGCCGTGAAATACCGCTGCCTCTTCAAGCGTAAGCCTCTTCACCTAGACCTCCTCCATAAGTATATCAGTAACACAGCCTCTACAATAGACACAATAGACAGTCCTATCCCTATTGTTCTCCAGAAATCAAGCCTAGCTTCAAGCACTGTTAGCTTCCGCCTATATTTATATACGGTTACCGCCTCAAACAATATTTTAGCGTTTCTCCTCATGACGAGGGTGAAGTTCGTTAGATTAGGTTCGGTATACGGGAAGTTGGTTAAAACCACGTGTATAAGCCCAAGTTCATCCGATAAATATTCGCCTATGGCTGTTCCAGACTGAAGGTTATCTATAACTAGAGCTACTTCCTCACTACGGCACGTATCAACTAGATTACTGACATCGGACGTACTCAGCTTCTCAGGTGGACCATATGTTGAGACGATGTTGAATCCTATCCAGGACACGAAGTCTTTAAGCCACTGCATACACACAACCTTGACTTCGCCTACCTTTAGTTCCTCAGCTCGAGCCTTAATTTCACTGGCGGCAGCGTCGATTGATCTAAGGCAGGCATTTAACCTAGCGCTTACATCAATATTTAAATACTCTTCGATACAGTTGGCGACGTCAATGTATCTTGACTTTAAGGCGTCAGGTGTATTCCATGGACCGCTTATCTTAACGAGTACGCCTTGGGTATTTGAAGCCTCAATTAGGCTATTTATCCACGGCTCAAATCCATGGTATAATATCAGCTGAGCCTTAGAAATCATATCCACATCTCCAGGCCTTACGTCGTAGTGTGCAGGGCATATCGAGGGATTAGCTATCATATAAACCTCAATGAGATCTCCCGCTAGGTCATATACTATACTATATAGAATGCTTGTTGTACAGACGACCACAGGCTTACCTTCCTGAGGCGAAGCGGCAACGTAGCTATGTGTCGCAACGATGCAGAGCATCACTAATGGTAACACATTTTTCGTAAAACGTAACATGATTTAGTAGTACTGCCTATGATATTTAAGCTTTATTTCACATAGCATGTGCCGAGGATTACTTTACCTCTGGAATGAAGGAGATTCTATCATAATAAATTAAGTTTCAGTTAAGGCATTGAAACTGCTCTAATGGCAGAGACTTTAATGCTCAGGCATTGAAACGTTTTCCTTGTACTTCAGCTAAAGTTAATATGATTATTAGGGTAAATTAAGTATATGAGGCTTAAAGTAGGCGTTATAGGAGTGGGTATTCAGGGACAGCAACATATTCTTGCATATAAGTCACATCCTTTAGTTGAGCTTATTGCAGCCGCCGATGTAGATGAAGCTAAGCTTAAGAGGGTATGTGGCGAGTACAATGTTCCTAAAGGGTATACAGATTATAGGGATATGATAGATAAAGAAGAGCTTGATCTCGTTTCGGTAGTTACACCCGATTTTCTTCACTATGAGCCTGTAACCTATGCCTTAAAGGGGGATGTTAACGTTATTGTCGAGAAGCCTCTTTCAATGGATGTGAGAGAGGCTAGTGAAATGGTAAATTTAGCTAGATCTAGAGGCTTAATGTTATTTACTAACTTTTCAAATAGATGGAATCCTCCATTCGCTATAGCACGTGAAAAGATAGTTAGTGGGAAAATGGGTAGGCCAGTCTATGCGTATTTTAGGCTAAGTGATACGGTGTATGTTCCGTTCAAGATGTTATCTTGGGCTTCAAAGACAAACGTAGTGTTTTTCCTTATGAGCCATACAGTGGATTTAGCTAGGTGGATATTTAACGATAAGGTAGAGTTAGTCTATGCTACCGCCTCTAGGAGAATATTGAGATCCAAAGGTGTAGATACTTATGACTATGTCCTAGCCATCCTAAATTTCAAGAGAGGAAGTAAGGCTCTACTCGAGTCATCATGGATACTCCCTGAATCCCTACCCACGATAGTTGATTTTAGAGCTGAAATATTATGCGAAGGCGGCTGTGTTTTCATAGATGACTATAGGCAAGGCATAGAAGCTTCAGCCGAGAAATACACTTTCCCCAAGTATGCTGGAGGCTATGTTATTAACGACAGATACACGGGATTCAATAGAGAGTCGATACACCATGCGGTAGATTCATTATTAAATGGACGTGAACCATCCATAAAACCCGAGGATGGGTTAGCGAATACAATAATACTCTGTAGCATAATTAAATCTATTGAAAGCGGGGAAAAGGTTTACATACATCAATAATTTTACGTCTATCTTGGACCTCCGATTACAGCGGCTTAGAAATACACGTACTTTAACTACTCCAGCCTATATACGGCCATTTTAACACTTGGATTATTGGCCCTATAGAACCCAACGGCTCGTCTATCGCCTGCTGTACCCTTTAGGCTTCTGAAGACTCTAACTACGCTTAAGTATTTCGAGCCTTTCCCTCTAGCTATCCTCAATGCTTCAGAGAGAAGTCTTGTGCCAATTCTCTTTCTCCAGTATTGCCTGACGACATGAATGCCATAGTCTATGTTAAAGTTGTTAACGTTAAGATATGCAAGTGCAACGGGTTCATCATTTAGATATCCTAACAGCACTACGTGATCGTCCGGTCTCGGTGGTATAAAGAAGCCCCAGCTTTTCCTATGGATGCCTTCAAAAACTTTTATGTACCTATTATTCCAGCTTTTGAGGATTTCAATTCTGACATCGATATTCGGTTTCAGTATTTTACTGTTTACGTCCCAGAGGTATAGTATCCCCCTAGCGTCAACGGTATCTAGACCGAGGGGGTAATCCTCTGGAATTATTAGGATCCGTGTTAAATCCTCGTATTCATGTATAATCGTGAGGGCTTTTTCAACCTTATCCGCTTCTTCGGCAATAGCTATAACGGCTTTCCTAATTCTCCTCCTGATAAGCCAGTCTACGCCGATAGTAAATACCCCGTCAATTTCATCAACTAGCCAAATGTCTTTCACCCTCTTAGCCCAGAAGATCATGAGCTTTCCCAGCTCAATATACCAGCTGACAAAATTCCCTATAGTCATATTCTTAAACATATGCATCACGCCCAGGACATGAATGATTAGTACACGAGAAATTTAAATATAGGTGGACAATAGAGCATTGACGAAGGCAAATAGGCATCCAATCTTAGGAC
>QMRD01000033.1 GCA_003649225.1 Thermoprotei archaeon
AGAAGAATATATGAATTTACCTCGAGGATCACATGCATCAACATTTGGCGGAAACCCGATTAGCTGTGCTGTTGCATGTGCGGTAATAGATGTAATCAGAGAGGAAAACTTGCTACAGAATGCAGAAAAACAAGGTGAATACATAATTAAGAGATTCAAAGAACTACAAGAGAAATACGAAATGATAGGAGATGTAAGAGGCAAGGGACTAATGATAGGCGTAGAACTAGTTAAAGACCGAAAAAGCAAGACTCCAGCAGTTAAGGAACAAAGAGAAATACTACAGCAATCCTTCAAGAAAGGTTTACTAATAATAAGTGCTGGAATATCGACCCTACGTATTGCACCACCTCTGATAATATCCAGGGAAGCCGTAGATAAAGCCCTGGAGATTTTAGATGGAATATTCAAGCATACCCTCAAATAAAGTTCGTAAATACGTACTTTTTATTTTTCATTCATAAAGCTAACGACCAAAGTAGTGTTTAAAAATAAAAGTAATAGGTGTGATGTTTACATTCTATGGTTGATAACTATGGTAAGTTTATGTTCACTGCCATCTCCGGAATACTTAAGGTACTTAAGGAAAAAGGCAGGTTTAACCCAAAAACAACTTGCCGAAAAAGCTGGGGTAAGCCAATCACTTATAGCCAGAATTGAGAGAGGGACAGTTGATCCAAGGCTTTCTACACTTAGAAGAATAATGCGTGTATTAGAGGAGGTGTTAGCTGAGAAAAGTAGAGCTAAGGACTTCATGCATCATCCAGTAGTAACAATACATGAAGGTGATACCCTTAAAAAGGCAGCTAAAATAATGTGGGAATATGGCTATTCCCAGTTACCTGTAGTTGACGAAAAAGGATTTCCCGTAGGCACAATCTATGAAAACACCATAATAAATGCCATCATGAGATATAGGGAAAAGGCATTTGATATGAAAGTTAAGGATGTTATGGAGAAAGCTTTACCCATAGTTGACCCTTCCGAACCTGCCGATAGAGTTTTCGACCTACTAATAAGAGATTTCCCTGCCGTATTAGTAGTCGAGAAAGGAAGAATAGTAGGCATAATAACTAAAAGCGATATCATTGCTAGACATCTACTTTAAGTAGATGCTAGGCATCTACTTAGCCTATACCGCATATCAAACCTTCCACCTTTCCTTTCCAATATTCCTCTTCTATAAAGTCTAAGCAGATAAGTTGATACCGAGTTCAGAGTAATATCAACACTATATTCGTCCCTCAAAATACTTAGAATATCCTTACTAGAAAACCAGCTTGCATCACTAAACTTGCTTCTTATGACCCAAAGCACTAGATCTATTAATCTTTCACCCTGAGGCTCACTGCTCCTTCCATTATTAACCTCGCCAGACATAATTTTTAGCAACTGAAGCACTTGAATAACTCTCTTCTCGGAAATATCCCTACCTTCAAGTACAATGCTTATTTTCTCTCCCGATGGCAATACATCTTCAATTTTAATCTTAGGAGACATAAACGTTCACTATTACTATCTACCAACCAAATTTAAATGTATCATATAAAATTCACACATGTATACAACATGTAGAAATCAATTATAATCGTAAAAATCAAAATAAAAAATATCTCTAATATAATTATTAGAAAGAGAAAAATAATTAGTAGAAATATCATATTCATTCTTATATAAGTATATTTCAGATGTTCCAGTGGAACTCAAGGGGTCTTCTTTCTACAAATACTGTAGAAATCAATCAAACAACATTAAATCCAACTTTATACTTGTAGAAAAAACGTAGAATCTCATACCCCTATATTTCATGTGGAAATATATTATTAGAAAACAAGATATCATAGAGATATCTATGATAATATTATTAATCTTAAGATTTTTCATCTCTAGAAGCCATTATATTTATTTCATGTTTTCCACTGGAAGAAAAGGGGTAGTGTTCTATGCCTAGGAAAAGCTTGATCGATAAGATTCTTGCTTCCAAAGGATATCTCAAGGGAACCATAGAGAAGCATTCTAAGTCTAGATTTCTGGTGGTATATGATTTTTCAGTTAAATCATCTCGTAAAATCTCTCATAGGTTCTATAGAAATTTAAAAATATTAAGTGAAAAAACAGATGATGTAATTTATGTTCAGAAAAGTGTGATTGAGTGTTCACGGCTTTCTACAGCTATAGCGGTAGTAGAATTAGCTAAGCATTATGGAGCAAAGGTAAATGTTTATAGAGTCATCGAGAAGATAGTATAGGGGGAGTTCTCTTGGTTGAAAGCATAGAGTATGATGAGCTGTCGAGCTATATTCTACAGCAACAAATGTTAGAGAAAGCTAAAATGATATTCGGTCTAGCATATCTTGGTTTTAAGTTAACGTTTAATAAGGACCCCTATCTGTGCGACCTTTTCATAAGAATTATGTATGAAGCGAGTCAGCTGAAGTATAGAATTCTAAGGGCAAAGTAAAATGTAGTTCATAAAAAGTTTGTATTAACGTACGAAATTCTGATGCCTGTAGCTTGGAGAATATGAGAGAAAAGTATTATAACCCCCTATTCAGATAATTATTACGCCCCATCGATCATAGGCTCTCTGGACCCACCCGGTCTCATTCCGAACCCGGAAGTGAAACGGAGAGCCGCCGCGGGGAGTACTGGGGTGCGAGAGCCCCTGGGAAACTCCGGTGTCGATGGGGCACTATGCTATTTCTTCTACCCTAGTTACCACGTAGGCTCCTTTTTCTGTTACTATTACTGTGTTCTCGAACTGAGCTACATACCCGCCAGTTTTCTCAATAAAAACATTATATTTCTCGATTATTCTCTTTTTCACTAGGTCTGCTAGTACCTTTCGTACTTTATCGGGGTCTATGATATCCTTTATCCATCTTTCGGAGAACGGTAATGTTCTATACCTACTATAAATTTCTTCAACTATTTTTTTCTCTATTCTTGTTTTGGCCTTTTTAATGTTCCTTATTCTATAGATGTATCCGTCAATCCATTCTATAACTTCTCCATAGCCATTTGTGACGAATGGTTCAATTGCGTACACCTCACCTAAGTTGATTTTGAATGTAAGAACTGTTTTTACGTTTGGAACTATTTTTCCTGCGTGGAGATTATATCGTGTAATTAGGTGACCTGTTAAATTTCTTATTGGATTAAAACCTTCCTGTTTAACGGTTTTCTCAATTATTAACCCTATTTTCCCTAGTTTTTTTCCTGCAGTGAAGTTTTTTTGGGCTTCAATTAATGCCTTTAAGGCAGTATAGGCCATTTTTTCATATTTTCTGGATAGAGGTATTGTTATTGCGGCATCGGTAATATAACCATCGATATGTGCACCCACATCCACTTTAACTAATCCATCGTTTGGTATTGTAGATGTGTCTCCTATTGGTGATGAGTAATGGGCAGCTATTTCATTGACTGAAACGTTAACTGGAAATGCGGGCTTTCCTCCAAAACCTCTTATTAGGTTCTCAAGTTTTTCACATATGTCTATTATTTTTACTCCTGGTTTAACTATTCTTTTAGCTTCCTTTAATGTTGCGTTTACGATTTCGCCAGCCTTTATGTATTTCTCCATTGTGTCTTGGTCGATCATAGTTCATCAACAGGTTAATTTATTAGTTTAGTGATATTATCGCTTGTGGAGTTAGATAAACTTAATGAAATCGTGTCGAATATTGAAAAGGAATTGTATCTGCTAGATGATGTTAGGGAAAGGACGATTAGAGTTTCTAGGGATATACTAAGGATATCGAGGATAGTCATAGCGTGTATACATCAGGACAAAATTGATGAGGCACGGGAGAAGTTAAGGCAGTTATCAAAGCTCGTGGATGACTTGATGGAGATGTTAAAGGATTATGATGAGTTAAAATTCAGCGGTTTTGTAAGGAATAGTTTAGTAGAGTATGTGGAAGCGCATTTATTTTATGCTGTGGTCACGAAATCAGACATACCTTCTCCGGAGGATCTTAAGGTATCACCATCTACGTATATATTGGGTCTAGCTGACAGTGGAGGGGAAATAAGGAGAAGGATAATAGCGTTACTTAACCAAGGAAATATTGATGAAGTAAAACGAATGTATGATATTTTGAAGCAAATATATCATAGAATCTCCACGATAGTTATTCCAGATGCTATAGCTCCTGGTTTAAGAAGCAAATGTGATATGCTTAGAAATAGTGTTGAAAGAGTAGGATCCGAAATAATATATTTTCATCTAACGCGTAGTATCCGTGGTATAAACGATGAAAATTCCAAATAATTTTTCTGTGAATAGGGCTAGGCTAGCTCAGAGGAAAATTTCTAAACTAGTTGTCAGAAGGGATGTCCTTCCCTCTAAAATTTCGGTTGTAGGAGGAGTAGATGTAACATACCTGCATGATTTAGCCATAGGAACTATTGTTTGTTTAAGATTCAGGGACATGAAGCTAATTGATAGGGCGTTTAGCATAGTAAAGGTTAGATTTCCCTACGTACCGACACTTCTTGCTTTTCGTGAGATAGCTCCTGTTGTAGCCGCGTACAAGTTATTAAAAATAAAGCCTGATGTGATACTGGTTGATGGACAAGGGTTAATCCATCCGTATAGGGCTGGATTTGCCTGTCATCTGGGTGTGGTATTAAGGAAGCCAACGATAGGTGTTGCTAAGAAGCTTCTCTGCGGACATATTCTAACGTGGAGAGAGAATATCGCTTACATTGAAGATAGAGCTGAAATTATCGGTGTTGCATTGAAGCTAAAATCCTCATGGAAGCCGATATATATTAGTATAGGAAATATGGTTTCCCTAGACACGGCTATAAGAATCGTTAGACGTACGATAATTCATGGAAAATTACCTGAGCCCATCAGAGTGGCCCATAATTTAGCTAATGATATTAGAAGAGAACTATCCGAAGAGTTTAAGGATTTTCTCAATAATCTTTGAGGTACTTGTTAGCGTATATCCTCTAAACTTGCTACTAAGTGAAAGTACCTCTATACTCAGGTCTTTCTTCTTAATTATTTCCTCGAGTTTTTCTCTTATCTTACTCTGATCTGGGCCGAGAAGCACTATATCTGGCTTATATTTTTCCAAAACTTTTTCCAGATCAAAATCTTTTTCACCTAAATAGGCTTCATCCACATACTTTATGCTCTTGATAACCTCAAGCCTTTGTCTTTCCGGAATAACAGGCTTTCTTCCTTTAATTCTTTCTACAGTAGTATCTCGTGCTACTATAACAATTACATGACCAAGAGACTTAGCTTTTCTTAAAAGATATAGGTGTCCTGGATGAATTATGTCAAAGGTTCCACCTACAAGCACCTTCTTTCTCTCTGTAGGATGGGGCCATTTAAAATCCAGAAAACCTAGGTGGCGTAGCGCATCAAGCAGTCCCTCACTATATGAGACACAAGCCAAAGAAGCGGATAACATATTTTTCTCTAGATAGTACCTAGCGTCATTTAGATAACATTGTGATAACAGTATTACTTCGTTTATTCTCTTATGTCCTTCACTTTTCTTTTTAATGTTTCTCAGGGCATAGCTCACATTAAAAATATACTTCTTTATTAATTCCCTAATTTTTTCATCATTTTCCATGGGATATCCCTCAGTCTTCAAATATTTCTGGTGGAGCACCCGCTAATAATATTAAGGATTCCTTTTCTAGAGGATGAAGCTTACCTGGTATTATCAGGCAATAAGGCGGAGGACCAAAATCAATTTTTCTTAAACGTTTTAATGTATTACAAACCACTGCTTGAGAATTACATCCTAGCCTAGCCAGAACAACAGCTACTGTATTTTCAGATATTGCCTTAAGTTTTATCTTTTCTTCGAGTTTAAGGAGCAAATCTATTGCTTCTTGAGGAGTCAGATATTTTTCTTCTTCAATCTTTAGGTCTAACAAAAACAGCGTGTGTAGCCCATACTTTAAGTTTTGAGTTAAAACTATGTAAGGGGTCTCGGGGAAATATCCGTACCTCTCCTCGGGAATTACTAGAGTACATACTCTTCCGAATTTATAGCAATGAAGGCCTGTAGCGCTTTGGGCAGCTGAAACCACTGAGACGCCAAAGATTGTTAAGACCTTAATTCCCATCTTAAGGGCCTTTAATCTTAGGAAATTATGGGTTGTAGCTATAAACGGGTCTCCTGGAGTAATAAGTGCTACTCTTTTTCTTGTAGCTAGTCTTATGATGTCCTCTCCTTCTTTCTCCTCTAAATCTCTTCTTTTTATTTCTATTATTCTTTTACCCAATAGCTTCTCAAGTTTTTCTCTTGAGAAGTTAGGCAAGATGCTAGTATATGTTTCTAGAAAGATATGATCAGCGTTTTTCAGGTATCTTAAAGCTTTAATCGAGAGATAATCGCATCCACATAACCCTAGACCTATAAAGGCAAGTTCGCCTATCCTTATCACCTCTAAATCACTAGTGTAGGTTCTTGTCTCAGTAACTTAGAGCAAAGTATTTAAGTTTAAGGTTGGTGTATTATTAGTGGGCCCGTGGCGTAGTGGTAGCGCAACATTAGGGCGCGAATCGCCCTTACGAGGCGGGGGATCTAAACAGACCCGAATCGTGGGTTCAAATCCCACCGGGCCCACTAGGTAATGTTATGTCGATGTTTATTGAGGAATATGCAAGAAAATATAAAAAGAGATTTGTTCGCGCTATTAGGACGGTTAGAGAACATAGAGTACAGAAACTATTAATAGACAATTTAGATAAGGACATATGGCTTATAACTAGTAGTACGGGAAGTAAGTATCTTGTAATCCCCGGAACATATTGTTCCTGCACGGATTTTCTGATTAATGTAGTGATCAAGAGGAAAGTTGATAAATGCTATCATCTAATTGCGCAGGAGATAGCAAGTAAGACGGGGGCCTTTTCCATAGCTAGTATAACCGACTTAAGAGAATTTTTTAAAGAAATATTTAAGTATATGTAATCTAGAAAATATTATAGCTCAACAGTTACTTCAGCTCTTGTCTCTATTCTGCTTATCTTTCCATCTCTAAGGTATATTATTCTGTCGCTAACATCTATCATTTTAAGATCGTGAGTAGCGGTAACTATGGTTACGCCTTTCTCCTTATTGAGGGTTCGTAGAAGATTTATTATCTCAAGACCTGTATGTAGGTCCAGGTTTCCTGTAGGCTCGTCAGCCAGTACTATGGCGGGGTCATTTGCGAGAGCACGTGCTATGGCTACTCTTTGTTGCTGACCACCACTTAATTCGGCGGGTTTATGATGAAGTCTATCGCCGAGACCAACTATTGTTAGTAATTCGGTTGCTTTTTTAATCCTCTGTTCTCTAGGTGTACCCACGAATATCATTGGAAGCATTACGTTTTCAAGAGCTGTTAACACTGGAATCAGGTTGAATGTCTGGAATATATAGCCTATTTTTCTTGCTCTTAGCCATGCTAACTC